>PXBQ01000506.1 GCA_003566875.1 Spirochaetaceae bacterium
CGTCGAGACGGTCATGAACCACTACCGCGCGTTCCACAAGGCCGGCGTTCCGGTCGATATCGTCGACGGTGACGGATCGATCGACGGCTACCGAATCGTCGTCGCTCCGATGATGTACATGGTGAAGCCCGGATTCGCCGATCGCGTGCGCGCGCACGTCGAAGCCGGCGGCGCGTTTGTCGCGACGTACTGGAGCGGGATCGTCGACGAGACCGATCTCTGTTTTCTCGGCGGATTCCCGGGGCCGCTCCGGTCGATTCTCGGAGTATGGAGCGAGGAGATCGACGCTCTCTACCCCGGCGAGACGAACGGCGTCGTTTTCCGCGACGGGAACTCGGTCGATCTCAGCGGCAGATACACCGGATACGAGTTATGCGATCTCATCCACGCCGAAACGGCGGAGGTTCTCGCGACGTACGAGTCGGATTTCTACGCGGGGCGACCCGCGGTCACGTGTAATACCGTCGGCGCGGGCAAGGCGTACTACATCGCGGCACGAATGGAGGAGGAGTTCCTCGACGCGTTGTACGGCCGATTGATCGACCTTCTCGACGTGCCGTGCGCGATCTCGTCGACGCTTCCTCACGGCGTCGTGGCATCGGTTCGCCGAGGCGCGGAGAGTTCGTTTATCTTCGTGCAGAACTACACGCCGAGCCGAAAGACCGTCGATCTCCCGGACGAGACTCGGTTTGTCGACATGCTCACGGGAGAGAAACCGGGAGCCAAGATCGAGCTCGAGGCGTACGGCGTATCGGTTTTACGGACAGAGAATTAACCGCGTGCTCGTCGACGCGAATAACCTTTGGAAATAGGAGTATGAGATGGCGTTGAAAGTAATTCAGGTAGGAATGGGCGGATGGGGTCGAAACTGGGCAAAGAACGTAGTTCCGAACGTAAAAGCAGTAGACCTCGTTGGATTTGTCGATCTTGAGGCTGCGAACCTCAAACTGACGCAAAAAGAAGTCGGAGTTCCTGCCGAGAAGACCTTCCTCACGGTCGAAGATGCGATCGCCGGGACCGACGCCGATGCGGTTCTCATAACGACGTTCCTTGAGGGGCACATTCCCGTGACCTTAGCCGCTCTCGAGGCGGGTAAACACGTGCTCGTCGAGAAGCCGTTCGCGCCGACGCTTGAAGACGCGACAAAGGCCATAGATACCGCGCGTCGGAAGAAGCGAGTCTTGATGGTGAGTCAGAACTACCGTTTCAACCCCGCTCCGATCGCGGTACGCAAACTCATCGAGAAAGGGACGCTCGGGAAGGTCGGCTCGGTCTACGTCGACTTCCGGAGATACGCGAACACCGCACCCGTTGCCGGGCATAAGCATTACGCGATATGGCATCCTCTTCTCGTCGATATGTCGATCCATCACTTTGACCTCATGCGTATGGTGCTCGGTCAGGAGCCCAAACGGATCGAGTGCCGAACGTGGAACCCGTCGTGGAGCCGGTTCAAGACCGCACCGTCGGGCGCGGCGACGATCGACTTTGACAAGGGCGCGGTCGTGAGTTATCGTGGCAGCTGGGTCAGCACCGATACGCAGACCAACTGGTCGGGTGATTGGCACATCGAGTGCGAAAAAGGCGTGATCGACTGGACGAGCCGCGGCGAGACGCCCGACAGCGTCACCGTTCGGCTCATCGGCAAGCAGCCAAAAGCTGTGGCTCTGCCGCGCGTCGCGCGACTTGACCGCGAAGGCTGTCTCGACGCTTTCGCGAAAGCGGTCGCTCGGAGCGAGAAACCCGACACGTCGGGCGCCGACAACATCAAGACGCTCGCACTGATGTTCGCCGCGGTCTCCGCTGCCGATTCCGGCGCGCCGGTCGTTCTGGACAAGAAAAAGAAATAACGACCAACGGAAAAAAGACCTAATCGCACATAATCCAGGGGGAGAACATGGCGGAAAAATACTTCTTTCTCGGTTCGTACGCAAAAACGGGCATGGGTTTGCACTCGTGCGCGCTCGACGACAATACCGGCGCGATTCGGATCGTTTGTGGCTCGGACGTGGGACCAAACCCGTCGTACCTCTCGCTCACGCCGGATCGGGCGCGTCTATACGTCGCGAACGAGTCCGACGGTACGGTCACGGGCTGCCGGGTCTCGCGGCCTGATGAACCGGTAGAGGTGATCGGGACGCAGCCGTGTCACGGGCGTGGACCGTGCTACGTCTCGCTCGATCGTTCGCGTTCGTGGCTTTTTGTCGCCAACTACAGTTCGGGAAGTGTCGCGGTGTACCCAACCGGGCCCGACGGCGCGCCCGGTGAGGCGGTCTCGACCGTACAGCACTCCGGCTCGGGGCCAAACCCGAAGCGACAGGAGGGCCCTCATGCTCACTGTATCGTCGTATCGCCTGACAATAGGTTCGTGTACGTTGCCGATCTCGGTCTCGATAGAATTGTCGCGTACGCGTTTGACGAGAAAAACGGCGCGATCACGCCACACCTCGAGACGCTCACGGCTCCCGGAGCCGGTCCGCGTCACGTCGCGTGGAGCCCCGATGGGTCTTATCTTTTCTGTGCGATGGAACTCGACTCGACGGTCGCCGCGTACTCGTACACCGCGTCGACCGGCGGCCTCGAACTTGTCGGTACACTCCCGACTGTGCCCGCCGGATTCGCGGGTTCCTCTTCGTGCGCCGCAATCCGTGTGCACCCAAACGGGAAGTTTCTCTACGTCTCGAACCGTGGCCACGACAGCATCGCGGTTTTCTCGATCGATCCCGACACCGGTTCGGTTGAGAGCCGCGCTCACGTCGACGCGGCCGGCCGCGTTCCCCGCGACTTCAATCTCGATCCGACAGGACGTTTTATGATCGTCGCGCACCAGGATGACGACACCGCGATCGCCTTTCGTGTCTCCGACGAGACCGGTATTCCGGCACGGCTCGACGGAGAACCGGTCCGTGTGCCCGCGCCGGTTTGCGTGGTTTTTTGAGGCCGCTGCAGTACGCCCGTCGGTGTCCGGATCGTTTTCCGGTGATGCATGTATCCGTACGTTGAACCGATTACCGAAGCGTTTCGCTTTTTTCCGCTGATTGCCGCGGTGATCGCCGTCCCGTTGATGATCGCTCACTGGCGACGGTACGGCGCGGTGCAGAGTTGGCGTTCGGCGGTACTGTACTCGTTCATCCTGTACTACGTTACCGCGTACTTCCTCGTGATCCTTCCGCTTCCGGAGTTGACCGAGGACTTCTGTGCGCGCTTCGCGTCTCTCTCGCGTCCGCAGCTGTCTCCGTTCAGGTTTGTCCGTGACATAGCGATCGTGTTCCGGTCGCTAGGCGGAACGGTCGACCGGATCGGAGCGCTCGTGAGAACGCGGGTCTTCATCCAGGTAGTCTTTAATTTTCTGCTGCTGCTGCCTCTCGGCTTTTACCTGCGATACTTGTTCCGTCTCCGGTTTATCTCGGCGCTAACGGTAATCTTTCTCACGACGTTGTTTTTTGAGATCACGCAGTTGACCGGGTTGTACGGTATTTATCCGTGCCCGTACCGCATTTTTGACGTCGACGACCTGTTCGTGAACACATTCGGTGGAGTCGTCGGGTACGCGATGGTGCCCGCGTTTCGGGGGGTTCTCCCCGCGCTGACGCCGCGGTACTCTATCGTTGCGTCTCGGGTCTCTCTCGTGCGTCGCGGGGTTGCGTTCTTTCTTGACATCGCGGTCGCCTCGATCGTTTTTGCGCCGATTCGGCCGTTCGTTCTCTCGACTTTTGGGCCCGACGGCGTGATTCTCGCGCGATGGCTCGTTCAGTCGCTCGTGTTTGTCGTCGCTCCCGCTTTGTTCCGCGGAATGACTCCGGGCGGACGAGTTGTCCTGTTGCGGATTGTCGCCGCGCGACACGAGTTCGCACGGCCTTTGCGGCCGGGCTGGCCGATTGTCTCGGCTCCGGCCGGAACGGGCCGGCTGATCGTTCGTTTCATCGTGCTGCTCGTCGTCCCAATCGCGCTCGACCGATGGATTCTCGCGCCGTCGCTTTTTGAGGTGTGGTTCGGCGACAGAGCGATTCTTGCCGAGGTTGTGCTTGTGATCGCTATGGCCGCCGCGTACGTCTTCCCTCCGGTCTTTCGCCGCGACCATCGATTTGTCCACGATCTGGTATCGGGGTCTCGCGTCGAAGCGGTCGTTCCCGTGAAGGAGTAGTAACCGGAGTTTGATTCGTGTTACTCGAACGTCCAGGTGTACTCGGAGCCCGCTTCGAGCCTGATCGATCCGATCTGTCCCGAGTGGTACGTCGTGTGCCAGAGAAGGTGGTGCAGCACTTCGCGCGGCGTCGTGAGCGCGCGTCCGGTTGCGTAGTTCTCGTCGGCGTTCTCGACGTGCCGGGCGATCGGTAACGTGATCCGTTCGCGCACCGCGGTCCATATCTCGATCAGGGTGTCGGCGTCGAGCAACTCGGTCGGCGTGTCGGGGCCTTCGGTCCGGATCTTGCCGTACGCCAACGTCGTTTCGAGCCGGGCGGGCAGCTCCATCGGGTGCAGACTCCGCATCCAGCCGCACTCTCCGTCGGCCATGTGCAGAGCGAGCAGACCGATCGAGAGGTAGCTGTTCGTCGGAACGAACGCGAGAACCTCCGGCGGTAGGTCTTCGATCTGATCGTACACGCGAGCGGTGAGCTCTTCGAGCGCAGCGATCAGCGCGGCGATACTCGCGTCCGCGTACCCGCCGTACGGCGCGATGCGGTATCGGCGTGGACGCCCATTTTTTTCCGTCGTAATGATCATGAGAGCAGTATATACCAAAAAGCGAGCAGAAGAAATTTTTTCCGCTTGTTTACTTAACGGGTGTGTAGTAAAATGTCCTCCTATGAGTGCTTCAACACAGCTTGTTACCGCGGACACTCTTCTCCGTGAAGGCCCGCTCGACCCGGATTCCGACTGGAGCGTTCGGTCTTTTGCGGGATCGCTCGTCGAGTTAACGGGTTCATCGGCCTCCGCCGGTCTTTCGGTTGTCGCTCCGCTGATTCACGAAGCTCAACGCGCCGGTGAGCCGTGCGCGTGGATCTCGATGCAGAGCGAGACGTTCTTCCTTCCGGATTTCATCCGCTGTGGCGTTGATACCGGCCGGCTCACGGTGGTGCGGGTTCCGAACACCCGCGCGGTGTCTCACTCGGCGGAGTATCTCGCGCGGTCGGCCGGGTTTGGTTTGCTCGTTGTAGACTTCACCGCGGGGGACGTCCGGGATGTCGAGTCTCATTTTGCCGACAGAATCGTGCGTCTCGCCCGTCGACACGACATTGCTGTTCTCTGCCTCACGCACAGCAGCGCTCATGTTCCGCGCCGGCGCCCGGGTGCGCTCGCACGACGGAACCGCGATGAGCGGGGGCGCGATGGTCTGCACGATACTCTGGGCTCACTCGTCTCGATCAGGGCGGAAGTCTCTCGTGAGAGAGCGAGCGACGGAACGTTTCGGAGCGTCGTTCGTGTCGTAAAGGACCGACATCGTGGTCCGGGCAGGTCGTACAGTGTGATGCGGTATGGTCCGGACGGCGTGCGTTAATGTCTACCACTATTTTCTTCAGATCCTGCTCCGGAGGGAGAAAACGTGGTGGAACGACGCGTGCGTCGTCGTGACTGAGGATGTTCCGTCCGGACTCGTGATCGACGCAAACGTCCATGCACGGCGGCTTGGCGTACGGCCGGGTATGCGGTTCGCCGCGGCGCTCTCTCTCGCTCCGTTTCTGCGCGCGGGAGTGGTGCCTCAGGAAGAGAAGAAGATCGCCGATCGTGCGATTGCCGGAGCTCTGTACACGATGACGCCGGAGATCGAGCCGTGCGAGTTTACACCCGGCGTTTTCTGGCTCGACGTCGGAGGGATCAACTTGATGTTTTCGTCACCCGAGGCTTGGGCCGAGAAGTGTCGCGAGAGTGTCACAAACGTCGGGTTTCGGTGCCGGGTCGCGCTCGGATCGACGCGCGTGGCGACGTACATCGCCGCGCAGTCGAAGCGCGCCGTGACGATTTTTCTCTCCCGCGAAAGCGAGGCAGCGACGGTCGACGCGGCACCGATCGCCGCGCTCCCGGTCGAGCCGCGCGTGCGCGAGAGACTCACCGCGCTCGGCATTCGAACCGTCGCGGCGTTCCGCGCTCTTCCCGCCGGTGGCGTCCGGTTACGGTTCGGCGAGCAGACCGGCGCGGGGTACTCGTTCCTCGCGGATGAACGGGACGTTCCGATCAGATCGTATGAGCCCGAGCGGGAGAGCCGGTACGAGCTCGATTGTACGTGTGTCGTGCGTAACCGCGAACTTCTCGAACCGTACTTCGACCGGCTGCTCGAGCGTCTACGTCTCGAGCTCGAGCGCGCTGCCGAAACCGTCACGCGGCTCGAGATGAGCCTCATCACCGAAGACGGCGGGATCCTGCGGGAGGACGTGAAGCCCGCGCGATCGTCGCGCGACATCCCGTTTCTCACGAAGCTTCTTCGATTACGGCTCGAGTCGGTCGAGCTTGGCTCGGGCGTCGTGCGCTGCGCGATCGGCGTCGAGACGGCACCGGTCACGATGCACCAGGGACAGCTGTTCCGCGAACGTCCGCGGCGAGACCGGACGGCCGCCGCCGCGGCGATTTCGCTCTTGCGGGCGCGCTTCGGAAACGACTGCGTCGGGCGTTTTGTCCCGCGCGATGAGCATCTGCCGGATGAGACCGCAGCGTGGGAGCGCATCGACCGTCCGCCTGATACCGCCTCTCACTCCGATACTGCCTCCGC
>PXBQ01000060.1 GCA_003566875.1 Spirochaetaceae bacterium
ACCGACCGTATGCCGCTCCTCTACGACGCGGCCGTCGGCGACACCGAATTCCGACACGCGCTCGGTGCCGTCGGCGTGAGTCCTCACGATGCGCCGGAGCGACCCGTCCGCGCGGTACACGTAGTCGTCGCGCGAGTTCAACTCGCCGTCGGCGTCAAGCGACGTCGCGCCGACGAGACGACCATCACGATACGCGTACATCGTGACCGACTCGAGAACCACGGCGTCGTTCGCATCTGCGGTCTCCGGGTCGACAGGACGTGACACCTCTTCGCGCGTAATCCGTCCGGCCGCGTCGAACTCGCGGCTGATCACCTCGACTCCGATCCGCGTAACGGTCTCCGAGCGGGGACGACCACGATCGTCAAAAAACACCTGAGTCCGTCGGTTCTCGGTACCGTCGTGCGTCAGGACGCGAAGCTCGTGCTCACGCGTTCTCGTGACGGCGAGCACGTACTCGTGCACCTCGACAGCGTCGCGACGAATCTCTTCGAGCTCGAGCCCGATCGCGTTCGACCGGAAAAAACGCGTCGTGGACGAGGCGTCTGCGTCATTCGACTGTGGATGGACCGCGCCCGCCGTGAAGGCTATGAGAAAAGCGAGCATGGTCGATCGGAACGTAACGCGCATCACTCTCCCAAGATATCGGCGATATACTCGCCGGTCGAGAACACGTCAAGATCGCCGTACTTTTCGCCACGACCGAGAAATGCCACCGGTATGCCGAGGTTTCGACAGATCTGAACGAGGATTCCACCTTTCGCGGTCGAGTCGTACTTCGCAAGCACGACCGCGTCGATGCCGACCGCCGAGTGAAATATCTCGGCCTGCTGGTAGGCGTTCTGTCCCGTCGTTCCGTCGATCACGAGAATCTTTTTGTAGTTACAATTCGCCGCCTGAGTCGCGACGATTCGGTCGATCTTCGTGAGTTCCGCGACGAGATTCGCTTTGGTGTGCATGCGCCCCGCGGTGTCCGCAACAACCAACCGGTCGCCGCGTGAGCGTGCGCTCACGAGTGCGTCGTACACGACGGCGGCGGGATCGGCGCCGGGGCCCTGCGCGACGACGCGGACGCCGAGCCGCTCACCGTGGCGACTCAACTGATCGACTGCTGCCGCGCGAAAGGTGTCGCCCGCCGCGAGCACGATTCCCATGTCGCCGTACGTCGTTCGATAGTACTCGGTGAGTTTCGCGATCGTCGTCGTCTTCCCGACGCCGTTCACGCCGAGGATCAGGAAAACGTTTGTCGTATCGGCGCTGTAAAGATCTCCCGCCTCGGCGAGAAACCCACGTAGAACCCGCCGGATCTCGTCGATGACCGACATCCTGTCGTGATGCGCGCGATCGGAACGCAACCCGTCGACGAGCTCGACCACGGTCTTTGCGCCGATATCCGCCTCGATCAGCAGATCCTCGAGTTCGTCGAACACCTCATCGTCGACGCGCCCTCCGGAAAACAACGCGCGCAGTTTCTCTCCAAAACCCTTTTTTTTCATCTCGCCTCGCATGTCTTACTCAAAATGATACGCTTCTCCGACTGAGATATACCGGACAAGATCCCGCACCGCACGAAACAACAATGCCCCGCTTAAGCCGACCGAAACCCATCCGCCGTAATACGCGGTGAGCCCGGTACGCGCTATGTCTTCTCGCCCGGAAATCGTCGAACTGCCCTCCGTCGCGGAGAACACCGTGAGGTAATCACGGTACACGCCGAACAACACGATCGGCACGGGAACCGAGAGCACAAAATGGCCGAGCGACCGGTAAAAAGCGTTCCGGCGGTCGGTCAACCTTTGCTCGGCGTCGAAATCGTCGATCGTGAGAGCGCGCGAAACCGTCGCGGGCGAGTCGGGGGTGAGAAGGAACTGCGAATCGCGATACCCTTCGTTCGTAAGCCGGATATGGTCGACTTTCCACGGCGTCGGGATCGCGATCGGCGTCACGCCGACGTACACCGCGTTTTGGTATACCGACGCGCCGGGAGGAATCGACTCGATCGTGACCGGCTCCGTCACGACGGTGGGGTACTCGAGATCGAGAACGAGCTGTTCACGGTGGTCGAGCGTGACGGTCCGAACGACGGCCGGCGCGCCGTGATGCACGATTCTCACGGTATGCAAGCCGGTTTCTAGAAACCGAACCGTCGTGTCCCCGTATCCGACGTGTCGGTCGTTCAGAAAGACCCGTACCGACCGGTCGCCGGTCCGCACCACGATGTCGCCCCAGTCACGACCGGCCACGAAATCGGCGAGTCGGTCGGCAATATCGGCGACGGCATCCTCTATCTCAGTCGGCAACACGACGTCGTACTCGGAAGCCACGACTTTTCCGGCGAGCGTCGAGTACGCCGTGGCGTCCACAAAGACGTACTCACCGAGCATCTCGATCGTACCGAACACGATAAGGTCAAGGTCGTGCTCGCGGCTCGTTCGCTCGGGAAACACGACGGCCGGCAACAGCCCCGACTCGCCTTGAACCATCCGAATCGGCTTTGTCGAGGGAATCTCGACGTCATCCAAACTCATCTCTTCGAGAAGCGCGATTCGCTCGCGCGCCGCGCGTATGTCTTCGCGAGCCGCCGAGCGGGTCCGCTCGCGCGCGGCTTCGTCGCCGGTTCCAAAATACGCACCGTCGCGTCGCTGAACCGCGTCGGTCAGCCGCCGCCCCTCGCGGACGATCTCGGCATCGATCAACGAGCGCGCGTACGTCCCGCGTTCGGCCGACGTAATCGTATGCGCATCGATCTCCGATAACCGCTCGCGCAGAAGAAGAGGAACCGAGCGCCCCAAAAACGCAAGCTCGCTCGCCGCCCCGTCGACATCGAAAACCCCGAAGCCTATCCGCCAGAACTCCCGCGTATCGCGGACGGTCACGGTGACCGCGTCCGCGTAGACCGGGAGAAGCGATACAACGGCAAACGCGAGCACGGCGGTTTTACGCATTCCGTTTCACTGCTTTCGTGATTGCCGATGCAACTCGCTCTTTTCTGAATGGTTTCACGACAAAATCTCGTGCGCCGAGCTTGATCGCCTTCACGATCATCTCCTGTTCACCAAGAGCGCTGCACATGACGACGCATGCGGTCGGATCGAGCAGCATGAGCTTCTTCAACGCGGTGATTCCGTCCATCACCGGCATAGCGATGTCAAGCAATACTACGTCGGGCTTGTCATCGGTGTATCGGATCAACGCCTCCCATCCGTTTCGCGCCTCCGAGGTCACGACGAAGCCGGCCTCTTCGACGGCCTCGCGAATCGCTATCCTCATAAACGTCAGGTCGTCGACGATCAACACCCGAACGGACATCCTTACCCCGCTTGCCACGACACGCGCAGGTATTCTTCGATGAACTCATCGATCCTACCGTCCATAACGGCGTCGATATTACCGGTCTCTTTTTTCGTTCGGTGATCCTTGACCATCGTGTACGGATGGAATACGTACGACCGGATCTGGTTTCCCCACGAAATGTCTTTCTTCTCGGCAGCCTTGCTTTGCGCTTCCTTGTCCTGCTCTTCCTTGTAGTACTGGTACAGGCGCGACTTCAACATCTTCATCGCGGTTGCGCGATTCTTGTGCTGGCTGCGCTCGTTCTGGCATTGGACGACGATTCCCGTCGCGAGGTGCGTCAGACGTATCGCGGAATCGGTCGTGTTGACGTGCTGCCCTCCGGCACCGCCGGAGCGGTACGTGTCCACGCGAAGGTCCTCGGGTTTGATCTCGACGTCGATGTTGTCGTCGACGACCGGCGAACAGTACACCGAGGCGAACGACGTGTGCCGGCGCCCCGCCGAGTCGAACGGAGAGATCCTCACGAGTCGATGGACGCCGGTCTCGGGCAGCAGGAACCCGAACGCGTACGACCCGGAGACCTCGAGCGTGACCGATTTGATGCCGCCTTCGGCTTCCTGGATGTCGAGCACCTCAGATTTGAAGCCTCGCCGCTCGATCCATCGCGAGTACATCCGCAGCAACATCGAGACCCAGTCGCACGCTTCGGTCCCCCCTGCTCCGGAATGGATCGTCAGGTACGCGCCGCCCGCGTCGAACTCGCCGCTCAATAACTCGAGAAAACGGAGCTTTTCGTACCGTTCGGATAGATCCTCGAGCGCTTCCTGAATCTCGTCGGCCACGCCGGCGTCTCCTTCCTCGACCGCGAGCTTGAACAGTTCGTCGGCATCGGAGAGATCGTTCACGAGTTCCACCCAGGGATCATGTTTATCGCGAAGTGTCTTCAACTCGGTCATGACGGCCTCGGCGCGATCTTTGTCGTTCCAGAACTCCGGATTCGCGGTCTGCGCCTCGAGATCGTTGATGCGACTCTTCAACGCATCGGAGTCAAAGATGCCCCCAAGTTTCGAGGATTTTTTTCTTCGTCGTTTCGAGCGGTGTTCTCAACTCATCGATGTTCATGCGCCCTCCCACTGTTTTGGCCTGTTCCCGTAGTATACTTATTCCCCGGCTGCGTTCCAAGGCTTGTTGCGAGCAATCGATTCACCGATAATGGAATGTATGAAACGTTGGAAGATCGGCTCGACAATCGTGATCATTCTGCTGCTTGCTTCTGCGTCGCTGCTCGCTGACGAGAGCGTGTTTGTGACGGGGATCAGGATCGCGACGCGCGACCCGGAGGTGCGCATCACGTGGCGCGACGCCCCCAGCTACGACGGTACGTACCGTATCTACCGCCATACTGCCGCAATCGATCGAGAGAGCTTCTCGGATGCCGTTTTCGCCGGTACGGTCGAACCCGGAATCGAGGCGTTTGTCGATAGACCACCGACCCCCGGGTTCTACTACTACGCGGTAGTGGCACACGACGCCGACGACACGCCGGTCACCGAGTTCATTACTTTCCAAAACGTTTCATCGCAGCCGGTTGAGATCACGTCTACCGCAAGTCTCGAGCAGATCGCAGCCGAGGTCACGTCGATCACCGCAACTCCCGGCACGAACGCGATCACGATAAACCTCGTCGCGACACGAGCAGACCGCGAGATCGTCGTGTATCGGTCGATTCAACCGTTCCACGGCCTCGAAGGTCTGCAGGAAGCCACGCGAATCGCGACAGTCACGGGAGCCCGCGTTGAGATCCGGGACGACGCGATACCAGGAGTCCCATACTACTACGCGGCGTTCGACGCCGCGCTCGTCGCGGCCGGTAGTATAGCTCCGGTAGCCGGACGGAATGTGCTAACCGAGTCCGTCGAGATACCATTGCCGGCCGCGGCCGCGCGCGTCGCGCCGCAACCGACAGGACCGCGCGACCGCCCGCTTCCGCTTCTGAGGATCACCCCGTCGCTGAGCGCCGATGCACGAAGCCTGAGCACGCTACCCGAACGCCGCGAGCTCGACCGTGTGACTCTCGCGGCCGTACGGTCGCTACTCGCATCGGCTCCTGACCTACGGCAGCCGGACCGTTCACCGGAGATCCTTGAAATCGATCGCATCAGCACCAATCAGGGAATCGACGGCGCGATTCACTCGATCGTCACGGGGCCACTCGCGAACGGGCGTTGGGACGAGACCGCCGAGTTGTTGAGAAACGTCCGCGAGGCGGCGTTCGATTTCGAGACGCAGGCGCGCATCGCGTTTTACAGAGGACAAGCGTTGTTTTTCGCGGGAAATACCCGCGAAGCTTTTTTCGAGTTTCTCACGGCCGAAGAAGCGCTGCGCGAGCGTGCGACCCCGTGGATCAAAGCAACGCTCTCCGAGAGCGCGATCGACTAACGGCGTCCTACCCTTTGATTTTCTCGCCCGAGATCGGCCTCTCGACGCCGTAGAACATGAACAGCTCGGATTGAATCCAGATGAAGTTTGAGTTCTCGGTCGGGACGAGGAATCTCGCGGAGTCGACCTCGTCACCGTCCTTGGTGAACACCGTGACTTTCTCAACCGCGAGAACGGGGTACACCGTCTCGGGATCGAAAAGTTTCGCCATGCTGATGTAGTTCGAAGACATATGCGGGAAAAAATCCCGGAATGCTTTCTTCAGGTCCTCTTTGACTTTGACGTAAAAAATCCCGGTCGTCATGATTCCTCCGTTTCGTGGGAACGACACATTTTCATACTCTTTCGATTCGGACGTCAACCGTAGCCCTCCACGATGCGCCGGGCTCGATCGCGAGCGACCACCGCGGCAAAAGACAAGACGACTGATACTCGGTTCCGAGCCCGTCCGACGTACGATACACCGTTTCGACCGGAAGACTCCAGAGCTCGGCCGGCACCGAGAATTTCAGAGCTATCGTCGTTTTGGTATTCAGGTCGAGAAAGCGTACTGCGTCAACATCGGACTCGCTGGTGCGCGTCGGGCCGATCTCGGTCTCGGCCTCCCCTTTTGCGACGTACAGCCTCAAGACATCGACTTCACGCGATACAGCGCTCAGGTTGATCTCGGATCCAAAAACGGCAAAAAGCGCGTTTTCCGAACGATTCGTTATCGTGTACGCGACCGAAAGCCCGCCCTTTTTGAACGAGTACTTCTTGGCAATCTCTACCGGGTCCCGACGCGAATCGTGTTCGACAAACGAACTCGCCGTGAGCGCCACTTCGCGGTTCTCGCGCTTGTAATCGGTGACGGTGTACCGCGTATCGAGAAAACCACCCGCTTCGCGATACTTCATCACGTCGAAATCGGCGATCGTCGCGTC
>PXBQ01000091.1 GCA_003566875.1 Spirochaetaceae bacterium
CGCTCAGGTTGATTTCGGAGCCGAAAACGGTAAAAAGCGCGTTCTCCGAACGATTCGTTATCGTGTACGCGACCGAAAGCCCGCCCTTTTTGAACGAGTACTTCTTGACAATCTCTACCGGGTCTCGACGCGAATCGTGTTCGACAAACGAACTCGCCGTGAGCGCCACTTCACGGTTCTCGCGTTTGTAATCGGTGACGGTGTACCGCGTATCGAGAAAACCACCCGCCTCGCGATACTTCATCACGTCGAAATCGGCGATCGTCGCGTCCTTCTCGAAAAAATGGTCGATGAACGCGGATCGCCGATACGTGTCGTATCCGAGAGCCCCCACGTCTTTGGTATGGTACGGCTCAGGGTGGCGTGCCATCGTATCGAGGAAGTTCCACGAGATCGGTAGATAGTCGAGCTCGAACAGAGCGCCGCCTTCCGAGTGAACGTACGCGTTCATGTCGTGGCCCTGATACAGATACTCTTGAACACCGTCCATGTCAAAATCGATCGCGATGACCGATGGGATGAATATCCCCCGTTCGCGCGTTACCTTCTCGGCTTCAATCAGACTCGAGTAGACGCTCTTTCGCAAGGCGTTCCGGTAAATTCCGCCCGGGCGCCCGTGCCAGTACGCGTGGTGACACTGACCCCGCCACAACTCTTCGCGAGCCGCGAGTTTACGGTACTTGTCACCACGGACCTGGTTCACGAGCACGTGCGTGTACTGCATCTTCGCGTACATCAGGTTGCTCTCGGGGTACTTCACGAGAAAATGCCGGAAAAACCCACTCGGGGCCGGTTCGCACGGTTTGGCCGACTTCGACTTCGCGTTCATCCCGGGCGGTTCCGCCCAACTCTGCATCGCCGCGTACGAGGTCGTCGGGAAGTACGTGCGACACCGCGGAACAAACGAACGCAAATACCGCGGAGGAACTACCGGCTGCAGCCACTCGGAGTTTTCACGGATTTTTGTGAGAATTTCGGTAAGCCACGACTGATCGTAACAACCGTCGTGCCCGTTCCGACTGTCAAGCGACTCGCCCTCGATCATGAGCGACACGACACGATCGCCTTGTTCGGTGGCGGCGGATCGAAGTTTCTCGATTACGTCATCGGGAGAGATTCGCGGTGCGCCCGAACGCAGAACGTTACAGACAGGAAAGACCGTCAGGATGCGTCCCTGGTCCTCGGTCAAACACGGGCGGTACATGTCTCCACCCGAGAGACCACCCGCTGTAAAATGATGATCGTCGAGGAAGATGTAGTCGATTCCGCTTGTGCTGTACGTCGATGCGAACGTCGGCTCCCAGACGTACTCGGTGACCCATGCACCGCGCGGGCGACGTCCGAACTGCTTGCGGAGAAACGTCGTCATGCGTTCGATTTGTCCGAGTCGATCTTGACGAGGGATCAAGGCGAGCACCGGGTCGTAAAACGCACCACCGAGAAGTTCAACTTGTCGCCGCGACGCCATCTCCGAGAGTACGTCGATAAACTCCGAGTGCTTTCTTTCGAGCCACTGCAGAAGAACGCCGGAGAAATGCAGCGTCAGCGCTACTTCCGGGAAGTTATACAGCGTCTTGAGAAACGGCTTATAACACGTCTGATACGATTCTTCGATCTCGTCGTCGCGGGCACCAAGTGGCTGGCTGTTATTCGTTCCGAATATCAGTTTGACTTTTTTCATCCACTTCCCGTTCAGGACGATCCTCTACGGCGACTGCCTTGGTTTCGACTTTGGAGTTCGACTCGGAAGATTGTACTTCTGCTCCGCCGATTTGTAAATCACCCGACGCCGGAATGATACACTTTGGCGGACATTTCTCGACCGCGGCGTCGCGCGGCCCGTTTTTATCGTAATCGATCGTCGAAAGGAAGTTCGTTATCTCGAATCCACCCTCTGGGCTTCTTTTTGCGCAGATGCTACAGCCGATACACCCCACTTTGCAGTGTTTCCGGACGACTTTTGGTGGGTCGGTATTGTTGCATGCGACGATTACGTCCGCGTCGTACGGCACCCACTTCATGACGCTCGTCGGGCAGACCTCGATACACTTGCCGCACGAAATACAGACGTCCTTATCGACGCGGACCTTGCCCTCTGCGTCGTAACCGATCGCGTCGACCGGACAGACGCGGATGCAGCTCCCGAGCTGAAGGCACGATTGTTTGCACACCTTGTCGCCGCCGTACAGGAGGTGCAGTGCGTTGCAGTCCTGGATCCCCGAGTACTCAAACTCGTACGTGCTGACGTCTCTGCCACCGCGGCAGTGGACTTGCGTGACCATCCGCTTCGTGGGACTCTCGACCTCGACGCCCATCACGCTCCCGATCTTCTCGACGACGGTCGGGCCACCCGGGGAACACAACGTGAGCGTCTGCTCGGACTCGTTCGCGATCGCCTCCGCGTACGCCGCGCAGCCCGCGTATCCACACGCACCGCAGTTGAGGCCCGGCAGAATCCCTTCGAGCTCGGCGACGCGCGAATCCTTCTGCACCGCGAGAACTTTCGACGCAAACGCTAAACCGATCCCAAAAACGGCGCCGAGCGCGCCGACGATAAGTATTGCGAACAAGATCGTGAGCATAGCTCATCCTCCTCGAGAGAAAACCGTACTGCCGTGCGAAATCACCCGATCAAATTCCGCAAAAGAGCGACGTCGAACGCCATAAACGCGAGAGCCATCAATCCGCCCGTGATAAACGCGATCGGCGTGCCGCGAAGGTACTTCGGCACCCACTCGGTATCGAGTTTCTCACGCAACGTCGACATGAGCAGGATCGCCAACAAAAAACCCACGCCCGCGGCAAAACCCGCGACAAAGCTCTCGATTGCACCGTACTCGTTGCGCACCGCGATCAACGCGATACCGAGCACCGCACAGTTCGTCGTGATGAGCGGCAGGTATATCCCAAGTGCCTTGTAGAGAGGCGGGGAGATCTTCTGGATGACCATCTCGACGAGCTGAACCAGCCCGGCGATCACGAGAATGAACGTGATCGTTTGGAGAAACTCAATCCCCAACGGAATGAGCACGACGTTGTGGATCATCCACGTGGTGAGTGACGCCAGCGACATCACGAACGTCACCGCGAAACCCATTCCAACCGCCGACTCGACGTTCCTGGAAACCCCGATAAACGGGCAAAGTCCAAGAAACTGGTTCAGGATGATGTTATTGATGAAAACGAACGTGATGATTATCCCGATGTACGTCATGCCCGACCTCCGTCACGCGTCGCCGATCGTGTCGCCGCGGATCGTGCGCGCGCGCGTACATCCTCGATGACGTTGAGAAGCCCTTTGAGGTACCCCATCACGAGAAGCGCCCCCGCCGCGAGTGACATGATCCGGACCGGCTGTTCGCTCAGGCCCGGAATCACGAACGTTCCGTCGAAACCACCAACCGGAAAAACCGTGATCGTCCCGTTGCCGAGGACCTCGCGGATCAGAGCGATCACGACGAGCGCCAGCGTAAATCCAAGCCCCATCCCGATCCCGTCGAGAACCGAAGACCCGACGGTGTTCTTGGCCGCGAACGCCTCGGCTCGACCGAGGATTACGCAGTTCACGACGATGAGTTGAACGAACACCCCGAGATTCCGCGAAAGAGCGGGCGCAAACGCCTGCATCGAAAGATCGACGACGGTGACAAAACTCGCGATGATCACGATGTACGCGGGGATCCGCACTTTCTCAGGGATAAAATCCTTGAGAAGCGAGACGAAAGCGTTCGAACACACCAAGACAAAAATCACACCGGCGCCCATACCCAACGCGTTCACGACCTGTGTCGAGACCGCGAGTGCGGGGCACAACCCGAGCATGATCACGAAGATCGGATTCTCGCGGTAGACTCCGCGGGTCAACGTAGTCATTGTACTCATGGATTACTCCATCTTCCGAACAAAATCAGACGCCGTCTCGATCGCGCGCGCCACTCCGACAAAGGTCATCGTCGCGCCGGAAACCGCGTCGGCGTCCGACGCGTCGAGTTGATCTTTTCTCGTCGGAACGGGTCGATCTGCGCCGGTCCCGACAAACTTGTCCATGTATCCCGGCGCCTCTGCCTTCTTTCCGAGCCCGGGCGTCTCGAGGTTCTCCATCAACGTCGCTGCAAACACGTATCCGTCGAGCCGCGCTCCGACGAGCACCGCCATGTCACCGCCGTACCCAACACCGATCACGCGGACGACGTAGCCATACAGTTCGTCGTTCTCAAAAACCGGAAATATCGCGCGAACCGCTCGGTGATCGTCGATCGGTATCGCTTCTCCGACGCGGCGGTGCTCGGCAATCCGTGAGAGCGCCTCGGCGAGTTCGCGTTCGCGGTTTCGAACGATGATCGGCGCGGTCACTGCGTTCACGAGCGCGAGAACGATAGCCGCGACGGTACAGATGATAGCGAGACGCCCACCGATCTCGAACAGGTTCTTTGGACCGTTTTTCTGTGGGTCACTCATTGTTCGCCCTCACAACGCCGAATCGGTGCGGCCCGGTATACCTGTTGATCAATGGAACAAAAACGTTCATGACGATAATCGCGAGTGATGCGCCTTCCGGGAATGAACCGAAAAATCGGATCAAAAACGTCAACAAGCCCGCGCCGACGCCGTACACGATCATCCCCCGCGCGGTTATCGGTGAGGTGACGATGTCGGTCGCCATGAAAAACACGGCGAGGACGAAACCGCCCGTTGTGACGTGAAAAAGAATGTCGCCGGCAAAGTACCCTGAACCGTACGGCGTCCCGCCGAATACCCAGACAAGCACGGCGAACGTTCCAAAGTACGAGGTCGGGATCTCCCAGGTGATTATCCGGCGCGCGATGAGATACACCGACCCGAGCAGAAGCAGCAACGCCGAGACCTCACCGATGCTCCCGGGAATATTTCCGACGAAAGGGTCGATGTACCCGCCGGGAAGGTGCGCTCCAAAAGGGTTCAGGACGTTCGTATTGAGCCATGACGTCACATTGACATCGGTAACGCTTCGCGGAAACCCGATCGAGTCGAGATATCGGACGGGATTCAGGATGGGTACCGGCGATTCGACGATACCCGACTTCACGGCGCTCAGCATCGTCGCGCCGGTTACGCCGTCCAGCCCGGTGAGTGTCCGCGGCATACTCCAGTTTGTCATGTGCCCGGTCCACGAAAAAAACACGAAGACGCGGCCGGCAAGAGCCGGATTCATCCAGTTACTGCCGAGCCCACCAAAACTCCACTTCACAACCGCAATCGCGAACGTAGACGCGACGACAGGGATGTAGAGAGGAACCGCAGGCGGCATGTTCATTCCGACCAGCAACCCGGTAAGAAACGCCGAGCCGTCGGAGAGAGACCGTCGGTTGAACGCGAGTCCGATGAGAAACTCGACAGCAAGCGCCGAAAGCGTCGCGGCAGCAAGGACGCGAGCCGCGGTGAACCCAAAAACGTACACACCCCACGCGGCGGCGGGCGCCAGACACGCGGAGACGGCCCACATGACGTTCGCTGTCGACGCGGCGTCGTGGTACTGAGGCGAGCTCGTCACGACTAGCTTGTGCTCCGCGGTACTCACTTGCCCCCCTTCTTCTTCCGAGCCATTCGTTTTCCAATCCTGAGGCCCTGAACCAACGGAATGTGCGCCGGGCACGAGTACGCACAGCAACCACACTCACGACAATCCATCAGACCACCGTCGACCGCGCGGGCGTACTCGGCGTGTTCGATCAGCTTGTATAGAGACGTCGGTTGCAGGCCGATCGGGCACGCGCGCACACACCGTCCACATTGGATACACGGGGTCTGTGGCGCGGCGTGAATCTCGCGACTTGTCAACGCGAGAATGCCCGAAGTGCCTTTTGTGACCGGCGTATCGAGGTCATACACCGTGAAACCCATCATCGGTCCACCCGCGACGATCTTCGCAGGTATACTGGAAAAACCGCCGCACTCTTCGATCAAATCGGCGAAGGATGTGCCGATACGGGCTTTCAGATTCGCGGGATTCCGGATCGCACCACCCGTGACGGTGACGACGCGCTCGATGACGGGCTTTCCGAGCGCGACCGCTTCGTACATGGCAAAAAGCGTTCCGACGTTCGACGCGACCGCCCCTACGTCGATTGGGAGCCCACCGGACGGGACTTCACGACCGGTGATCGCCTTGATCAACTGCTTCTCGTCTCCCTGCGGATACTTCAACTTAAGGGGAACAACACGGTACGGAAGCCGCTGTGCGCGAATCACTTTCTCGATCGCGCGCGCGGCGTCCAGCTTGTTCGTCTCGATGCCGATCACGACGTTCTTCGGGCTCAGTATGCGCTCGGCGATTCGAAGACCCTCGACGACGCCTTCGGCACGCTCGAGCATCAGCCGGTGATCAGCCGAGAGGTACGGCTCGCACTCGGTTCCATTCAAAATGAGGTACTCGGCGACCGCACCCTTCGGGAGCGAGTACTTCACGTGCGTTGGGAACGTCGCGCCGCCCATGCCGACAACACCCATCTCGGTGATCACCGACAACAGTTCCTCGGGGCTCTTGCCCGACCAGTCCTCGTGCTCGCGTTCCTTTCCGAGACGATCGAACTCACCGGTCAACTCGATCGCAATCGCGGCGGTGCGGACACCGTTCGGGAGCATGATCTCGTCTATCGATTTCACGATTC
>PXBQ01000314.1 GCA_003566875.1 Spirochaetaceae bacterium
AAGAGGTGAGACGGATGGTTGAGATTCTTTCGGTGGATGTATGATAGGAAAACTCATTGCCGTCACCAAACCAGCCGGGGCCGCAGATGAATACCGGTTTCCCACTCGCCGCGATCGAGAGGCCGAGAATACTCGACAAGGCCGCACGCTACCCGCTGCAGCCGCCACGCACCGTGGCAGCCGATCGCGGCATCGGAGTTATCGACACGATCCACCTCGCCGAGGTGGCGCGCGGCGCCAAACGTCCGGCCGGTGCGCCACCCGAGCCTACTTTTCGCCGGCCTGGCCTTCGGCAAACGCGAGTACCTCGATACGTGGCTGACCTTGGAACCGGATCCGCAGACCTTCGAGATCCTCCGCAATCTCCCGTTGCGCCATCCCCTGCTCTGGATCGAGACAAAAGGAACGTCGACCACGGCTTAACCTAGTCTCAACAGCGCTCAACGAAGGCCGCCGGCTGCCCGCCCGGCCCGGGGTGCGCCTTCCCGGAACCGCCGTTTCATGGTAAGAGGAAGTGTCATGTCGACGCCTCACCAGCCCGCACCACCCGAGCGGTCCGGACAGCGGATCCCCACGGGATTGCCGCAGGTCAGCGAGGACCCTGAGAAGATCCGCGCCTACCTCAGCGACGAATCCGCGGCCATGCACGGGTCCGCCGACGCAGTTTTCTTTCCGACCGGCGCGGAACAGGTTGCTGCGCTCTTGCTTGCGGCACAACAGCAGGAGAAACCCGTCACGATCTCCGCCGGAGGCACGTCTATCACCGGTTCGCGCGTTCCGACCGGTGGCGGGTGGGTGCTGAGTGTCGAGCGGATGCGCGACGTGCAACCCGTGACTTTCACCGTACCGGAAGGGTACGATCAGGTGCGCCACGGCGACATGAGCTTCTATCTCAACGTCGAGGCGCAGTCGGCGATCGCTCCGGTCGGCATCACGCTAACGGAGTTTGCCGAAGCGCTCGCGCGCTTCGGCCTGGTCTACCCACCGGACCCTACCGAGATGACCGCGCTGCTTGGCGGAACTGTCGCTACGAACGCAAGCGGTGCCCGAAGCTATCACTACAGGCCGACCCGTTCGTGGGTGCGCGCCTTGGAGGTTGTGCTGCCGACCGGGGAGATTGTTTGGCTCAAGCGCGGGGAGCACCGGGCTCAAGGGCGGAGTATCGTGTTCCCCGTGCGCGCTTCCGAGCGCGCGGCCGAGCGCGGCGCAGAGATCCCGCCAGGCTATCCGGTTTTTGCTTCCAAGAACGCGGCCGGACTCTATCTCGCCGAAGGAATGGATCTAGTCGATCTGTTTGTTGGGAGCGAAGGGCTTCTCGGCGTGATCACAGCGATCCAGGTAGAGCTGGCGCAGGTCCCGAGGGACGTGGTGACGACGGTTGCGTTCTTTCCGTCGGTCGACGACACCCTTTCCTTCGTTGAACTGTTGCGAGCCAACCGCGCCGAAACGACCGTCGCCGATGCGCCGGCTGCTCCGCTCTCGATCGAGTACTTCGACCGGCGAGCACTCGGCTTCATGCGTGACGCGTTCCCCGAGATCCCACTTGACGCGGCCGGCGCGGTGCTGTTTGAGTTCGCGTATGAACGGCCGGCCACGCACAACCCGTATCCGGACGGCAGGACGCTCCGAGGGTGGCAGGCGCTGCTCGAGAAACACAACGCACATGCGGATTGGAGCGTCACGCGCGAAGACTCGGCGACGATCAAGCGGTTCCGGCACGCGCTGCCGGAAGCCGTCAACGCGTGGGTGCGCGCGCGCGTCGGAAAGCTCGGGACCGACATGGCCGTTCCCCCGCGGCATTTTCGTCGGATGCTCGAGGCGTACCGCCAGGCCGAAGAGTGCGGCGTGCAAACCGTCTGCTTTGGGCACATCGGAGACTGCCACCTGCACCTGAATTTCCTGCCGGAGGACCACGAGCAACTTTCGGTGGCGCGCCGCGCGTACCGTGAGCTTGCACGACGCGCGGTGGAACTAGGAGGCACGATCTCCGCGGAACATGGAGTCGGCAAGAAGAGCATAGAGGATGAGCACGGCCGAACCGTCCCATACCTCGAGGTAATGCTCGGTCGCGAAGGGTTGCGCGCGATTCACGCGGTGAAGCGTGCCCTCGATCCCGGTTTTATCCTCAACCGGGGCAACATGGTTCCGCAGGAGTATCGGTGATGGACTTTGTCGTGTTGGTGAAGTACGTCGCCGATGTGGAGCGGATCCCGGAAGACGCCTGGGACACCGAGCGCGGCCTGTTGCGTCGCAGCCGGTTGCGGATGGTCGCCAATCCGCTCGACGACCGGGCGCTTCGGCTGGCGCTCGAGATCAGGGACTCAGCGGCGGCGGCGGAGAGCATGACCGACGGCCGAGAGAAAGGGGCCGGCCGCCCCGGTGTCGGCCGCGGCAAGGTGGTGGTGCTTTCGATGGGACCGCCCCAGGCCGAGGAGATCTGTCGCCGCGCACTGGCGCACGGAGCGGACCACGCCGTACTGCTCAGCGACCGCGCGTTTGCGGGTGCCGACACGATCGCTACCGCGCGAACGATCGCGGCCGCGCTGCGGCACCTCGTGGCCGACAGGGTGGTCCATCGTCCATTAGTCATTGCCGGGATGCAGAGTCCTGACGGTGACACTGCTCAGGTTCCGATTCAGGTTGCGGCATTGATGAGGTACCCCGTGATCCCGTACGTGACCGCATGGTCGGCGGCGCCGGTATCATCGGGCACAGGGCCGATCAGTTTCGAGACCTTGCAGCCGGTGGGGCGCGGGCGGCTCACGCTGCGGCGGACCCCGGCGCTCTCTACGGTCACGTCGTTCCTCCCGGAACTGCCGCGATACGTCTCGCTCGAGCGGATGAGCCGCGCCTCCGCGGCGGATGTCCCGGTCTGGGGAAGGGAAGACCTTGGCATAGCAGAGTCGCAGGCGGGACTGGCCGGCTCGCGCACCAGGGTAGTGGAGATCTTTTCGCCGCCTAAGGCCGGCAGGCGCGGGTACCGCGTGGAGTTCGGCGGCGAACGGAACCCGCTCGAGGAACTACCGGTAGTGCTGGAACAGCTTGAACAGTATCTGCGGACCGGCGGGGCTCCCGGAGATTCCGGCGAAGCCGCGCCCGGCACCGACACGCCCGCCTCGAGGCCGGACACGCGTGAACTCGGCGACTCTCCGGGTGCGAGCGGTCCCGGTAACGCCGCGCGTGAGGCGGAGGCCCGCGAAGGGTCGTATTACCGTGGCGAGTGCGTCGTCTTGTGTGAACGTGACGCGGGCACGGGAGAGGTGAATCGCTGCAGTCTTGAACTGCTCGGCGTTGTCGCCGGGTTGGCCGACAAGCTTTCAACACGCACTACCGCGCTTATGCCGGGAGGTATCCGGCCGGATGAGCGGGAGCTCCTCGCGCACTCGGGTGCCGACACAATCCTCTCGGTAGGAACCGAATTCTCGCGTACTTTTGTCCCGGAGGAGCACGCCCGGGCAGCCGCGTACGCCCTGCGGAGGATACGTTCTCAGATGGTACTGGTACCGGCAACTCTGACCGGCCGCGTTGTTGCGCCGCTTCTCGCGGCGTATCTCGGTGCCGGGCTTACTGCCGACTGCACCGGACTGAAGATTGCCGACTACCGCGGTCGCGCGGGAGGACGTGACTCTTCCTACCGCAAGGTGTTGTTCCAGACTCGTCCCGCGCTGGGGGGCAACGTCATGGCCACGATAGTCTCGCTGCGCGGTCGGGAGAACGGCGCCCCGCAGATGGTCAGCGCCCGTCCCGGAGTCTTCGCTCCGATTGCTCGTGAGGGGGCTTCGGCGGTGCTGAGAGAGTTCACTCCGACCGGCGACGAACTCGACTCGGAGGGTTCGGTCGAGCTCGCGGCGGACTTTGGCGAGGGCGGAGGCAAAGTCGAGCCGGATCGAGGCCACGACGAAGCACCGGCTGAAGCAGCGCAGCCGGATGTGACGGCCGGCGAAACCGGCGCGACGTCGGACACCGAGATCCCACTCGAAGAGTGCGATGTCATCGTCTCGGTCGGCCTCGGGATCGGCGGCAAGGAAAACGTGGACCGGCTCGCGCGGCCGTTGGTACGCGCGCTCAAGCGGGCGTGGGGTGTCGCGGTTGGGCTCGGCTGTTCGCGTGCGGCGATGGAGGCTGGGTATCTGCCGCACTCGGTGCAGGTTGGCCAGACCGGTAAGACCGTCAGACCTCGGCTGTATATAGCGTTGGGAATTTCGGGCGCGGTCCAACACCGCGTCGGTATGGAGAACGCGGGCCGAATCCTCTCGATCAACAGCGACGACGAGGCTCCGCTTCTCTCGTCGTCCGACTACGTGATCCGCGCACGCTGCGAGGAGGCGGTTCCGCTGCTGCTACAGCTGCTGCAAGACGGCCGTTAACCCGCTGCCGCCGGTGGCGTCTTTCCGGCACAATGGCAGCGTGCACCCGAAGCCTGTCCCATGGCCACCGCTGAGGCCTGCACGCGCAACGCGGGATTTGCGGCTCGATCGCTCGATACGCGCCGTCTCGCGGACGCCGCATTCCGGGGCCAGAAACTCAAGTCGCACGTTCTCGAGTCCCGGTTGCCGGCGCAAAAATCGGTACATGCGGAGGATCGATTTTCCGCCCTCGATCTCCATACGGGTCCTGCCGTGGCTATCGCGGGCATCAATCCCCGGGATATGGTTCACTTTCTCTCCGAGATTCCGCAACCAGCGACGTGCCACGGGGATGGTCGCATTCCATAGGTCGCATTTCATGGATTGTAGGGAAACCTGTCTCAGAGCGCAAGCGAGATACGCCGGTGTGGAACCCCAGTGATGGAGTAGACCTTCGGCGAAGACCACAAGGAGCTCTACTTCCGGGATCGCGTGGCCAAGAGTTTGCTGGTGCAGGCGCCGGTCCGGGCGAAGGTTCCCGCGCGATCGGCGTCTCTGGTATCATAAGCGGAGGAATCTATACGAGAATGCGTGGCAGGTCCGCGGATACGATCAGTTCTGCCGGAATAGCTTTCATGTGGCGGTTGCGGCCGCGAAAGCGGGATACGACTGCATCATGACCGGCGATGATGTTCAGCCCCGATCTGTGGCGTGAAGTCATGAAACCGCGCTGGGCAAAGGTCATCGCGGCTGCACGGCAGCTTTTTCTGCCACTGCGAACGGTCGTAATGTCGACATGAAAAGCGAGATTGGATAATGGGCTCTAAAACAGCTTTCGTGGTAGTGGCGGCTCTGTGCTGGGGGATATCAGGCGGGATCGGCGGTATCCTCATGGCCGGTGGCTGGGACGCGTTCGTCGTTTCATTCTATCGGGGCACGATCGGACTGCTGTTCGTCCTCGTCTGGCTCGCGCTACACCCGCGTGGTAGCGGACTGGCAAATGGCCGGTTGTGGTTCTGGTCGGCCATTGCCGGTGTCGGCGTAGCGGGTAACTTCTCGTTCTACTTCGTGAGCATCGCTCACGGCAGCGTTGCGGTTGCGGCTACGTTGATGTACTGCGCGCCCGTTTTCGTGTATCTCGTGTCGTTCGCACTGAAGCTCGAAAGCCCGACCGTGTTGAAGTGCGCTGCGATCGCTGTGGTGATGGTCGGTATCGTTTTGCTCACACAGATTCACCACATCGGCGCGGGCGCCATCACTCCCGTCGGCGTGGGCGCGGGGCTGCTTGCCGGAATCTCCTATGCGGTGTTCATTTTCGGCTTCAAGCGTGCGGCGCCGTACGGCAGCCCGCAGACGGTTCTCTCGATAGCGTTTTTGGTGCTTGCCGTCATCCTCATCGTGCCGGCCGATGGCGAACAGACCGTTGCCGCCCTGAGCACACCGAACTGGCCGCTGTTCGCAGCACTCGGTGTGCTCGGCGCGGGTTTGTCGTTTGTTCTTTATGTCGTCGGCCTGAATCACACTACGCCGACTGTGGCCTCGATTGTAGCACTGGTCGAACCGGTTACCGCATCGCTGTTCGGCGTCGTTGTTTTGAGCGAAAACCTGGTTGCTTCCCAGGTCTTGGGTATGGGGCTGATATTGGTCACGGTGACCGCGCTCACCGTGTATTCAAGCTCAGGACGATCATCTTCCGACTCGCCGAGCAATTGATTGGGGACTGTTTTTTGAAATACTCGGCTTGTATCATACTCCGGGTAAAGAACACTGAAAGGACGGAGTGAGTCGTGGACATGATTCGAATCCTGGCGGTTATTCCTGCGTGTTGCGCCGGTTTTCTGGTCTGGCAGTTCAGAGCTTTGTTCTACGAGATCAAGACGTTTTCCGAGGTTATGAACGACAAGCGAACATGGATTTCGATCATCGTCTTTGTCATCTCGTTAGTCGTCATTTTGAGTTTGATTCCTCGACAAATAATGTAAACGATCGTCTGAAACCACTACTCGATCGCCGGCGCTGCCTTGAGCGCTTGCGACAGCTCGGCGAGTTTCCTGTCGCTGAGCGTTCCGACGTAGTCGGTGAGCTCACTTTTCCGAATGCTAACCAGCCTGGCGCAATCGACGAAAATGCCCGGGCGCATGCCGGACTTCGTCCGGCACCGGGTGCTCCGCTGCAACTCCTCGGGACGCCCGCCACGCACGCCTACACTCCACCGATCCGCATCGTGTCGACGAT
>PXBQ01000110.1 GCA_003566875.1 Spirochaetaceae bacterium
GTTCAGATCGCGGATGAGCGACTCGGTCCGGCCGCGCGACGGCTTCCTTCTCGTCGCGTCCGCGTGGGTTATCGTCGCCGCCGTCGGTGCCGTTCCGTTCGTTTTGTCGGGCACAATACCTCGGTACGTCGACGCCTTTTTTGAGTCGATGTCGGGGTTTACGACGACCGGCGCTTCAATTCTCTCGGAAATCGAGTCACTGCCGCGGTCGATCCTGATGTGGCGATCTCTAACGCACTGGCTCGGTGGGATGGGGATAATCGTGCTGACGGTTGCCGTCTTTCCGGTGTTCGGCCGCGGCGGCCTCCAACTTATGCGCGCTGAGGTGCCGGGACCGTCGCTCGACAAAATCACGCCAAAACTTGCCGAGACCGCCAAGATTTTCTGGCTTATTTACGTCGGGATGACGGTCGCGCAGACGGCGTTACTCCTGGTCGGAGGGATGGATCTGTTCGACTCTCTTACACATACGTTCGGTACGCTCGCCACGGGCGGATTCTCGCCGCGAAACGCGAGTGTCGGGTACTACAACAGCGCGTTCATCGATATCGTGATAACCGTCTTCATGATCATGGCCGGGACAAACTTCGTGCTGTACCACCGCGCGCTGACGGGACGGATTCGCGAACTCGGCCGCAACACCGAGTTCAAGGTCTATCTTGCGGTGTTCGGCGTCGCGACGGTCGCGATCGCGGTGAGTCTGTTCACCTCGAACACGTATCGAACGTTCAGCGAGAGTTTTCGGTACGCGGGCTTTCAGTCCGCCTCGATTCTCACGACGACCGGATACGCAACGGCCGACTTCGATCTCTGGCCCGCTTTCGCGCGCGCGGTTTTGTTCCTCCTGATGTTCGTCGGTGGATGCGCCGGTTCGACAGGCGGCGGCATCAAGGTCGTTCGCCACGTGACGCTTATCAAACAGGCAATCGCCGAGATGCGTATCTTTCTGCATCCTCGGTCGGTCTCGCACATACGTCTGAACGACGGCGTGGTACGCAAAGAGATCGTGTTCACGAAACTCGGGTTTGTGGTCCTGTACCTCGGAATGGTGATACTCACTTTTCTCGTGGTCTCGACGGCGGGCCTCGATCTCACGAGCGCATTCACCGCCGCTCTTGTGACCGTCGGAAACATCGGCCCCGGGTTTGGAGCGATCGGACCGACGATGAACTACGGCTCGTTTCCGGATTACGTGAAGTGGTTCCTCTGCTTCTCGATGATGACGGGGCGGCTCGAGGTGTACACGGTTCTGATCCTGTTCCACCCACGGTTCTGGCGATCGTAGCCCCCGGCGTCGTCGGTCACCGCGTCGGCGAGTTACGGCGTCGGTGGTTTCCGGGGGATCACCGCGCAGCCGCCGGGCACGCGGCACGAGAGGCACGCGGCCGACGACGTCGACACGGAGCGAGAGAATCCGCCGGCCGCGAGGCGTCGACCGAATACACGAAATACGACCGCGACGAGCGCGAGAACGCCGACCGCCGCGAGAATTTGCGCGAGGTCGCCTCCTTCGGCCACTTGGTAAAAAACGGTCGCGACCGCCCACGCGAGCACCGCAAGGTAACCCGCGAGAACCGAACCGAGTACCACACCCATCTCGCGCATCGACGTGACGACCGCCGCGATACACGGTGTGTAAGTCAAAATGAACAGAAGGAACGCGAACGCGGCGGCCGGCGAGAAATTCTCGCGCAGCCGTTCGAGCACGCGTGTGTCCGTGTCCCCAGCGGTGCCGCCCGCATCGTCGTACGCGTACGCCGCGGTCAGAGTCCCAACGACGTCCTCTTTCGCGAAAACCCCGGTAACGATACCGACCGACGCGGGCCAATTTTCCTCGGTAATGCCGAACGGCGCGAACACCGGAGTGATCGAACGACCGAAGCTCGAGAGCACCGTCGCGCGCTGCTCTCCGTCACCGGTCTCGATCGCGTCGAGAAAACCGAGAACCGCGACAGCGATCGCGATCACGACACCCGCTCGGCCGAGAAACGCCGCGAGCCGGCGCCACGCAGCACCGAGCACGGCTCCCGGTCGTGGCACGTGGTACGGGGGAAGCTCGAGGATGAACCGCGACGGGGTGCCCGGAAAGAGCGTGCGCGAGACGAGGAAGCCGGTAGCCGCGGCAAGCGCGATCCCGGTGAGGTAGAGCGCAAAAACGACGAGCCCCGCGCGGCCCGGGAAGAGCGCGGCCGCGAGAAGCGCGTAGACCGGAAGCCGTGCGCCGCACGACATCAGCGGCGACATGAAAATCGTCGTGAAACGGTCGCGTTTTGACTCGAGCGTGCGCGTTCCGAGCATCGCGGGCACTGTGCAGCCGAACCCGATCATCATCGGCACAAACGACTTCCCCGGAAGCCCAAAGAGACGCATGACCCGGTCGACGATGAAGGCCGCGCGCGCCATATAGCCGGAATCCTCGAGCAGCGCAAGCATCACGAACATCAAGCCGATTACGGGGATGAACGCGGCGACCGCCTGCAGACCCGTTCCGACTCCGTCGACAAGAATCGTCGAGAGAATCGCCGGCGCCGACAGCGCCGCGAGCGCGGCCGAGACACCGTCGATAAAGACCGCGCCGGCGAGATCCTCGAACAGTTCGATGAACGTCTCTCCGACGGTAATCGTTGTCCAGAAGACCGAGAACATCGCGGCGAGGAAGATCGGCAAGCCGACGAATCGGCCGAGAACGACACGGTCGATCCTCTCGGAGATGCTCGGTCCACGAGCCGGCCGTTTCACCGATTCGGCGATCTTCCCGATCGTCGCGTAGCGTGCGTCGGCGAGCGCGACGTCGATATCGCGATCGATCTCGGCGGCCAACTCGGTTCGAACGCGATCGATTTCGTCGGCGTCGAACGTGCCGGTCTCGACGACGTACCCTGTAATCCACGGATCACCTTCAAGGAGACTCGTCGCGAGCCACGTCGCGTTGATTCCGACGCCGGAGGCCGCCCCCGCGAGGCCGGGCGTCCACGTCGCGATTCGGTCCTCGATCGCGCGTGCGTACTCGACTGCGACCGTCGCCGGACGAGGATCGTGGAGAGCCGAAGCGATTGCTCGGGAGACTTCGGCGACACCATCACGCACCAGGCCGTTCACCGCGACTACGCGCGCCCCGATCGCTCGGGTGAGCGCCTCGAGATCGATCTTTATTCCTTCGGCGTGGGCTCGATCGATCATCGTGAGCACGACGACCATCGGCACGCCGATTTCGGCGAGCGCAAGCGTGAGATAGAGGTTACGCTCGAGGTTCGTCGCGTCGAGCACGTTCACGATGAGATCGGCCTCTCGCGAGAGAATGAAGTCGCGCGCGACGCGTTCGTCCTCGGCGCTCGCGGAGACCGCGTAAACGCCCGGCAGGTCGACGACGGTCATCGAATCGCCACCGGACGCCCAGCCCGGAGACAGATGTGTGCCCTCTTTCTTCTCGACCGTGACGCCCGGCCAGTTCCCGATCCGCTGGCGCGAGCCGGTGAGGCCGTTGAAGATCGTCGTTTTACCGCTGTTGGGGTTTCCGACGAGAGCTATAACCGGGATGCGCGCCATCGTTTTCATGAGATCTCCCGTAGTATCAACGCAGCGGCTTCCCCCGCGCGCAGGGAAAGGTTGTACCCGCGAACTCTGACCTCGATCGGATCACCAAACGGCGCGCGAGTTACAACGGTGATCACCGTTTCGGTCGTGAGTCCCATCGCAAGGAGCCGCGCGCGGTACGGGCGTTCGCACTCGGCGTACCCGACGATCACGGCGGAGTGACCCGGGGCGAGGTTCTTCAGTGTCAGCGTCTGCGACAGTTCCATCGGTGTCTCACTCGTCAATGTTAGGATATCCTAATTTTAGTCGGTCCGACCGCATTTGTCAATGGAGATTCCGGTTCGAGAGCCGGAACCAAGCACGTAACGCCTTGACGAGTGCCGGCGCGCGCGAGATAATCGGCGCGTGACCGAACTCGACCGGGACTCCCGGGCCACGCCGCCGCTCGCCACGCGCGACCTTGTTAAAAGGACCGTAATCTTCACGGTAATCGTGTTCGCCGCGTACGCGGCGTTGGCTCCGTTTCGAGACCACATCGAAAATACGGTCGCGTTCGCGGCGCGCCATGTAGGCCTTCCGGGCGTTTTCCTGTTCGTGTACGTTGTCGACACGTTGATTATGCCCGCGTCACTCGACATGCTGTTTCCGTTTGCCCACAGATGGAATCCGATCCTTTTCTTGATGTTGGTTTCTCTTGCGTCGATTCTCGGTGGTTGCACCGGGTACTGGATCGGGCGTGGCTTGAACCACTGGCGCTACGTCAGACGCGCCACCGCGGCGTACCACGAGCGCGGCGAGCAGATCATCCGGAAAATGGGCGCGTGGGCGATCGTGCTCGCCGGCCTCACGCCGATCCCATACTCGACGATGTCGTGGATCGCAGGAATGTTGAAACTCGATTTTCGACTGTACGCCGTCGCGTCGCTTTCGCGTGTTCCACGCATCGTGGGTTACTTCTACCTCGCGCAGGCCGGCCTTTCGATCCTCGGGCCGGGGGCGTAATCCGACGGCTCGAACGCCGATCTCGGCCCCACGCGAAAAACCTCCGACTAAATAAGATACTTTTAATATAGATAAATTTTTATTTGACTGTGCCATTTCGGCGTGCTACACTATCCACAATTCAAGGTACCGCGGTACGAAAAGCCGCCCCTTTTGGTTAGCATGGTCGATCCCGGAGCTATCCGAGACGCCTGAACAGATAGACTCGCGACAACACAACGCGACTCAATCGGACACCATAAGGGGGAAGTGTGGACAATCGTACAGCAGTCCGAACCAAGACCGACATCTCTGAACACCTCGACGCTATCGACGGGTTTCTCGCCGGAGTCGAAGTCGCCGACGGAGGGCTGATTCCGGTCCTCCAGAAAACGCAAACTCTGCTTGGGTATCTGCCACGCGAGGCGCTTGAGTACATCGCGACGAAACTCGGGCTTCCGTACAGCGAAGTTGCCGGTGTCGCGACGTTCTATTCTTTCTTCTCGATGAACCCGCGCGGAAAACATACTGTCCGCGTCTGTCTGGGAACAGCGTGCTACGTCCGCGGTGGCACCGCCGTTCTTGAGGCGCTGAAGAAAGAACTCCAAATCGACCGTGGCGAGACGACAGAGGATCGCGCCTTCACTCTCGAGGTCGGACGGTGCTTCGGCGCGTGTGGCCTCGCGCCGGTTTTGCTCGTCGACGACGACGTTCACCAAAGAGTCAAACCGTCCGGGATCAAGGAACTCGCGGCTCGGTACCGGGAACGCCTGGAGGAAACCTCATGATACACGACACAAATGGTTCTCAGCCGAAAACGACCGACAGGGAGATCAGAATATGCGGCGGAGGCGGCTGTCGTGCTTCGGGATCGGATGACATCTACGCGGCTTTCAAGTCGTGCCTCGGAAACGGAACAAAAGTAATCCGGACCGGGTGCCTCGGGCCGTGCTCGCAGGGCCCCGTCGTGATGGTCGCACCGGACGATGTGTTCTATGAGTCGGTGACGCCGAAAGACGCGGTCGAGATCGCGACCGAACATGTCGGAAACGGACGCATCGTAGAGCGGCTCGCGCACCGAAACGCGCGCGACGGCAAGGTCGCTCCGACCCGCGACTCGATGGACTTTTTCGCGGGCCAGACGAGACTCGTTCTCGGAAACTGCGGTACCGTTGATCCGGAATCCATCGAATCGTACCTCGCGCACGACGGATACGCCGCGCTGCGTACGGCGATCAAAAAAATGACGCCGGATGATCTCATCGAGGCGATGAAACAGTCCGGCCTGCGCGGGCGTGGCGGCGCGGGTTTTCCGACGTGGCGGAAATGGAGCGCGGCACGCGCTGCCTCGGGGGACGTCAAGTACGTCGTCTGCAACGCCGATGAGGGTGATCCCGGTGCGTTCATGGATCGCAGTCTGCTCGAAGGTGACCCACACTCGATCATCGAAGGCATGGCGCTCGCCGCGTACGCGATCGGAGCGCACCGCGGATACGTGTACGTCCGGGCGGAGTACCCTCTCGCGGTCGAAAGACTGTCACAGGCGATAGACGATGCACGCATCGCAGGGTACATCGGAGAGGCCGCGCTCGGGCGGACGTTCAATTTTGAGCTGGAAATACGAATGGGTTCGGGCGCGTTTGTGTGCGGAGAAGAGACCGCGTTGATGGCGTCGATTCAAGGGAAACGCGGTGAGCCACGACCGCGACCGCCGTTCCCGGCCGAAAGAGGTCTCTGGGATAAACCGACGGTGCTCAACAACGTCGAAACGTACGCATCGGTACCTTTAATAATTCGCAACGGCGCCGAATGGTTCACGCAGTACGGGACCGAGCAGAGCCGCGGCACAAAAGTGTTCGCGCTCGCGGGCTCGGTGAACAACACGGGACTCGTTGAGGTCCCGATCGGAACGACGCTCGGTCACGTCGTCCACGAGATCGGCGGCGGAGTCCGTGGCGACAAGGAGTTCAAGGCAGCGCAGATCGGAGGGCCGTCGGGAGGCTGCATCCCGCGCGAGTATCTCA
>PXBQ01000099.1 GCA_003566875.1 Spirochaetaceae bacterium
GAAAGCACCGCCGCTCGCACCTGCTCAACGACGCAAGATACGTGCGACGCCGATGCCGACGCCGACGGCGCCGAGCCCGGTAGCTCCACGACGTTCCGTCTCGTCTTCCCACTCGAAGCGCCTTCATCGATTACTAAACTGTAATACTCGTGAAATGATCTCGTGAGGATCGGGTCGTATACTCATCGCAGGAAATGATGGTGATGAGCATGAAACGAAGTATTACAGCAACTGCATTGGCCTTTGCGCTCGCAGCGTTGATCGTCGTCGGCGCGACTGCACAAGAATCCGTTCCGACGATCACGACATCGTCGGACATGGACATTCTCGAGATGTACCAGAACACGTTCCGTGGTGTCGCGCGAAAAGTCCTCCCGGTCGTAGTCGAAGTCAACGTCGTCGAGATCGTTCGTCAGTCGACATCGCGTTCGCCGTTCGATTTTTTCTTTGGCGCTCCGCGGCAGGACCAGGCCGAGCGCGAGTTTCGGCAACAAGGCCTGGGTTCGGGCGTGATCGTCCGTCGCGACGGCCTCCGCGTGTTTGTTCTGACGAACAACCACGTTGTCGGCGACTCGCAGGAAGTTAGTATCCGACTGTACGATGGCCGGGAGTTCGAGGTCGTGGTTGTTGGAAAAGACCCGCGTACCGACCTCGCGTTAATGTCGTTTGAGACCGACGAGGACGTCGCGATCGCCGAGCTCGGCGACTCCGACACTCTGCACGTTGGCGACTGGGCATTCGCGATCGGCAATCCGTTAGGGTTCGAGTCGACCGTCACGTCCGGGATCATCTCGGCGGTCGGACGGCGAACATCACCGGGACGCGACATCGGAAATTTCACCGACTACATCCAGACCGACGCGGCGATTAACCGTGGAAATTCCGGCGGAGCGCTCGTGAACTTGCGCGGGGAGGTCGTCGGGATTAACACGTGGATCGCATCGCAGACCGGCGGGAGCATCGGACTTGGATTCGCGGTTCCGGTTAACACGGCCAAGCGCGTAATCGACGATATGGTGCGTTTGGGACGCGTCGAGTACGGATGGTTGGGGATCTCGTACGGTCCTCCAAACGCGGGGGTTGTGGACGATATGAACATTGCCGGTCGAACCGGCGCGTTTGTGTACAATATTTTCCGCGAATCACCCGCGGAGACCGCGGGTATTCTTCCGGGCGATCTGATCGTCGCTATCGACAATGCGATGATCCGAGAGAGTCAGGATGTCGCGCGCATTATTCCAACGCTGCCGACCAACAGACTCTCGACGTTCCGCGTCATCCGATACGGAGAGCCGATTACGGTTCGCGTCAGGACGACGTCGCTCGAAGATCAGGCTGCCGGCGCAAGCGCTGCGTGGCCTGGCGCTCAGGTCGTCCGTCTCACCGAGTCGGTGCGAACGCAACTCGACCTGAAAGCCGATGTGGGTTCGGTTGTGGTCGGCAATGTCGTCGCGGGCAGTCCGTCCGCTTCGGCCGGACTGAGAACCGGCGACATCGTTCAGTCCATCAACGGTCAGCGCATCAGGACCGTGCTCGATTTCTATCGCGCGCTCAACTCAACCGAGCGAGGCGATACGTCAATCAGGATTCACCGGCAGGGTTCCGAGGTTCTCGTGAACCTTGTCCGTTGAACATATTCCTCCTCTCTTCGGCGTCCGGCGGCCCCCTCCTAGCTCATTTTCCCGCCGCCGGGCGCCTTTTTTGACGTCGATCGTTGTACTCCCGTTGCACCGGTTTTTCACTTCCCGTACAATGCGCGATACATGAACACTCGACCAACGTGCCGCGTCACGCGAGCCGATCTGGCGTACCGATTCAGCGTTGCTCCGATGATGGAACGGACCGATCGACATTATCGGCGCATGGCGCGCCTGATGACGCGGCACACCCTCCTGTACACCGAGATGATCACGACCGGAGCGATCATCCACGGCGATCGCGCGAGATTACTCGAGATCGACCCGATCGAGAAACCGATTTCGCTTCAGCTTGGCGGTGATGATCCAATCGAGATAGCCGAGAGCATTCGGATCGCGTCGCAGTACGGGTACGACGAGTTCAACCTCAACGTCGGGTGTCCAAGCGACCGGGTTCAACACGCGCAGTTTGGCGCGTGCTTGATGGCCGATCCGCCGAAGGTCGCTCGGATCGTCGAGGCGATGAAAAGTGCGACCGATCTGCCGGTCACCGTGAAACACCGCGTCGGTATCGACGGACGCGAGACGTACGAGCAGATGGAATCGTTCGTGAAGACCGTCGCGTCCGCGGGTGCCGACCGGTTCTCGGTGCACGCGCGAATAGCGATTCTCGACGGTTTGAGTCCCAAAGAGAACCGAACCGTACCGCCCTTACGGTACGACGATGTGTATCGGTTGAAACGCGAGAATCCGGACTTGGTGGTCGAGATAAACGGTGGCATAACGACGATCGACGATGTCCTCGATCACCTGATACACGTCGACGGCGTGATGGTCGGACGCGCCGCGTACGATAACCCTTTCATGCTCGCGGCGATCGACTCGGTCGTGTTCGGTGATTCGGTCTCAACGATCACACGCGGTGACGTCGTTCGGTCGATGACCCCGTACATCGCCGAGTGCAGCGAACGCGGACTGAACCCCACTCCGGTTATTCATCACTTACTCGGTATATTTGCGCACCGGCCCGGTACGCGGAAATGGAAACAACAGTTGAGTGGCCGTCGAATCGAGCCCGCCGCCGCGGCGCTCGCGGTCGCGCGCGCCCTCGAAGCCGTTCCGGCCGACACAGCCAACGAAACGGCCTTCAACTAGCCGGCGTCGCGGTACGGTACTTCGCAGAACCGAGCTATTTCGGTCCCGAGGTTGCGCAGCATCGTCGCGTTGCGGTTCGACTCGGTCTGGATGCTCACCGGGCCCGCTTCCGTGAAATTCAACCCTAGTTTCACAAAACCGCGGTTCATGAACCTTTTGGAGCCGCTATCACCGATCTGATCGTGTGACGTCGATGTCGAGTCGGGCACCGTCCCGCGGAACAGGACTTCTTCAAGCTCACCGAATGGGTACTTCTTGGTCCGGTATGCGAACAACAGGCCAAACGAGTACGTTATTTCGGCCGCATCGCGGTCAAACTCCCACCGCTCGCGGTACGCCGCGGCGAGAAAAAGAATCACCGTGATGATGAGCGGGACTGCGTGAAGCGTTGCTTCCTGAATCATCCCACGGGCGAGCAGACCCCCGAGAGCAGCGAAAAACAACCGCCACCCCCAGCCGAAGGTCAAAACGAGTTGATTCGGGCTCGGGTTTTTGGGGATTAATCGATATACCACGAGACCGAGCATGTACCGTCTTGCCACATGCTGTCAATCCGTTTGACAATGCCTCACAAACGCTTAAGATATCTGAAACGAGGGCAACCATGAACGATTTCGACATAGCGATTGTCGGTGCCGGTGTAACCGGGGCCTCGGTCGCGCGAACATTGTCCCGGTACGGACTTGACGTGGTGTTGTTGGAGAAGGAGTGCGACGTCTCGCTCGGTACCTCCAAAGCGAATTCCGGAATCATTCACGCCGGATTTCACCACGATCGCAAGTATCTCAAGACGCGACTCGAGGTCGACGGGAATGTGATGTTCGACCGTCTGCGGAAGGAGCTCGACTTTCCGTTCAAGCGGTGCGGGATACTGGTTGTCGCGATGAAAGATGAGGACATGAAGTATCTCTCGACTCTGTTCGAGCAGGGGCGAGAGAACGGCGCGGTCGGACTCGAGATGTGCTCGCGCGAGCGTACGATCGAGCTGGAGCCGAAAATTCATCCGGACGTTGTCGGATCGTTGTACGCGCCGGCAGGGGGCATAATCGAACCGTACCGCTTTGTGTTTGCGCTCGTCGAGTCTGCGCGCAAGAACGGCGTCGAGCTCATGACGAATTTCGCGCTGCAACGCGCCGAGCGGACCGGTGAGAAGTGGCGGCTCGAGGCGGGCGACGGTCGCAGTGTCTCGGCTTCGTACGTCGTGAATGCCGCGGGGTTGTACGCCGACGACGTCTCGCGCATGTTCGGAGCCGAGGAGTTTTCGATCCGACCTCGCAAAGGCGAGTACTACCTGCTCGACCGCATGACAAAGGCGTGTCCGTCGCGTGTCCTTTTCCCGGTCCCGACTCAGATTTCGAAGGGAATGCTCGTGATCCCGACGGTCGAAGGGACGGTGTTGATCGGCCCAACCGCGGAAGACGTCGACGACAAGGCCGATGTATCGACCTCGGTCGATCAGTTGGATCGCATTTTTGAGGCGGCGCGGCGGATGGTGCCGTCGGTCTCGGAGAACGATGTGATCACGTCGTTCTCGGGGCTCAGGCCGGCGCTCGACGACGGCGATTTCTTTCTCAAGGTTTCCGAGGTCGTGCCCGGTTTAGTGCACGCTGCGGGTATACAGTCTCCCGGCTTGACCGCCGCCCCGGCGATCGGCGAGTACGTGAAGGATCTGCTGAAGGAAGCAGGATGCACGATGATCGAGAAGCAACGGTTTGATCCGAATCTCCAACGTCTGCCGCGCATCCGGGATCTCTCGGCGGCCGATGTCGATAGCCTCGCGACCGAAGATCCGCGGTACGCCGAGATCGTGTGCCGGTGCGAGCGGGTTTCGGAGGCCGAGATCCGTGAGGCGATCAGACGCGGACACGCGACTCTCGACGGGCTGAAGTACTTCACGCGGGCCGGGATGGGAAGATGTCAGGGCGGATTTTGCACGTATCGTATCCTGAAGACGATTATGGACGAGACCGGTTGCACCGCGACCGAGGTCCGGAAGCGTGGGGCCGCGAGCGCGATCATCACTCGGCAGTTGTGATAAAGATACTTGGCACCATAAGGGTGGATGAAAGATGCGGGAAATGAGGTTTGACGTATTGGTAGTCGGCGGCGGCGCGGCGGGAATGGCCGCCGCGTGCGAGGTACGCGACGCGGGCTACACGGTCGTGATCGTGGAGCGTGAGAACGTGCTCGGCGGTATCCTGCTTCAGTGTATCCACAACGGTTTCGGCCTCACCGAGTTCCGCGAAGAGCTGACCGGGCCCGAGTACGCCGAGCGTTTCATCGATGCGACGACGACGGGGATCGAAGTCCTGACCGATTCGACGGTTGTCGAGATCGAAAACGCGAACGGCGAGAAGACTGCGTACTGTTACTCCGGGAAGACGGGAGTGACCGTCGTGCGCGCACGCGCCGTCGTGCTCGCGATGGGGTGCCGCGAGAGGAACCGCGGTAACGTCAGGATCCCCGGTACTCGGCCGGCAGGCGTACTCACCGCGGGCCTTGCCCAGCGGCTCGTGAACATCGACGGACTGATCCCCGGACGCGACGTTGTGATCGTCGGTTCGGGTGATATCGGCCTGATCATGGCGCGTCGAATGACGTGGGCCGGATGCACGGTTCACGCGGTGATCGAGATCCAGCCGTACCCGTCCGGCTTGACGCGAAACATCGTGCAGTGCTTGAACGACTTCAAAATCCCGTTGTACCTGAGTCACATCGTGTCGCGCATAGACGGCCACGATCGCGTCACGAGAGTCGATGTCACCCCGGTCGAGAGTGGATCTCCGAACTACGACAAGACGTTCGCGATATCGTGCGACACGGTGCTTCTCTCGGTCGGACTCGTGCCCGAGAACGAGCTTTCGAAGGAAGCTGGGGTCGAGATCGACCCGACGACGAACGGGCCGATCGTCGATGCACGGCTCATGACATCGGTCGACGGGATTTTTGCAGCCGGAAACGTCTTACACGTGCACGATCTCGTCGATTACGTGAGCGAGGAGGCCCGACGCGCGGGGGCGTACGTGGTCAAGTACCTCAGACAGGAGTATCCGGCGAGGCAACTTCGCGTGAAACCCGGCGCAAACGTCCGTTACGTCCGGCCCGGAAAGTGCGATCCGTCGACCGAAAACAGGTTCTACATGAGACCTTTGGTTGTCAAAAACGACGCGACGGTTGTGGTTCGCCTCGACTCGACCGAGGTGAAGAGAATAAAGAGACCGCATATTCAGCCGTCCGAGATGATCACGTTCCGCGTGAACGAAGGCGACCTGCGCGAAAGCGCGATTCGGGATGACTCGGTTCTGGAGGTAGGAATCGAATGAACAACGCACAAGCGACTGAGATGGTCTGCATCGCGTGCCCGATCGGGTGCCGATTGACCGTAACCGAGACCGCGCCGGGTGAGGTCGAGATCACCGGAAACAAGTGCGCGCGCGGCGAACAGTACGGCCGCGAGGAGTATCTTGCGCCGAAACGAATCGTCACCGCCACCGCACCGGTCGGGTCGCGCACGATTGCACGGATTCCCGTGAGAACCGACGCATCGATCCCCGCTGAGTTGATCGACGAGCTTCTTCGCGCCGTTTACACGCTGTCGCTTCGCGCGCCCGTAAAGCGTGGTGACGTTCTGATCGAAAACTTCCGTGAGTCCGGCGTCAACGTCGTCGCGACGCGGACCGTCGAGCGGTAGGCCTTTATACAGGGGGAACCTTATGAGCGAGAAATTCATCTTGAGTCTC
>PXBQ01000464.1 GCA_003566875.1 Spirochaetaceae bacterium
CGCTTCCGTACAGCCAGGTGTACGGCGTCGGGAAACGGTACACAGGAAACTGGACCGGGATTCGTGGTACGATCCCGAACGGGTTCGACGTGAACCCTCAGTTTCAGCTCGTCGTCGAGCCGACCGTCGAGAACGACGAGCCGAAGCTCTTCACCGACGAGGACTGGATCCCTCACGGTGCGGGCTTCATCGCGGGCCTCGCGACGCTCAGGAAACACAAGTTCTTCGCGGACGCGTGAATCGGAATGGTACACGACAAGGAAGGCAGAATGGTACACGACATAAACAGGTATCTCGACCACGCGATCTTGAAGCCGGAGATGACGCGGGCCGAGGTGGTAGATGCGATCGAACTCGGGCTCCGGTACGCGGTGTATACCGTGTGCGTCAGGCCGTGCGACATCGCGATCGCGGCGGAGATGTGCGCGGGCAGCACGACCGGTGTGTCGTGCGTCCTGGCGTTTCCTCACGGCGATACGCTTTCGGCCGTGAAAAGCGACGAGGCGCGCCGGTACATCGACGCGGGCGCAAACGAGATCGATATGGTCGTGAACTACGGTTATATCAGATCCGGTCTCTGGGACGAGGTAACCGCGGACATCGCTGCGGTGACCGAGATCGCGCGGCCCGCGCGCGTACCGGTCAAAGTGATCTTCGAGACCGCGCAGCTTTCGATCGACGAGATCCGGCGCGCGACCGACTGTGCCGTCGCGGCGAACGCGACGTTTGTGAAGACGTCGACGGGGTTCGGTGGCGACGGTGCGACCGAGGAAGGCGTGCGCGCGATGCTCGAGACCGCCGCCGGCCGGATCAAGGTCAAGCCGTCGGGTGGGATCCGCGACCGCGCGCGTGCCGAGATGTTCATCGGCATGGGCGTCCACCGGATCGGCAACGGCTACAGCTCGACCGCGGCGATATGCGGTGACGCCGCGTCGACCGGCGATGGGTACTGAAGGCGTAGATCGAGGAGGTTCGACATTGGCCGATAAACGGATTTTCATCATCGGAAGCTCGAACGTCGACTTCATCATGAAGACCGAACGTTTGCCGCGAAAAGGCGAGAGCACGACCGACGCGACGTTCATGCAGACGTTCGGCGGTAAAGGCGCCAACCAGGCGGTCGCCGCCGCGCGCGCGGGTGGCGACGCGTACTTCGTGAACTGCGTCGGAGACGACCCGTACGCCGAGGTGATGCTCGACGGCTACCGTGCGAGCGGACTCAAGACGGATTTTGTGTACCGTGAGACCGGCGTCTGGAGCGGGACCGCGCTCGTGATGATCGGCTCCGACGGCGACAACTACATCACGGTCGCACCGGGCGCGAACTACCGGTTGACTCCCGAGCGAATACGCGCGCTCGAGCCGCGGCTCGTCGGCGCTGCGTGGATACTCATGCAGTACGAGGTACCGTCCGACACGGCCGCGGAGATCATCACGGTCGGCAAAAAAATCGGTGTCCCGGTCGCGTGGAACTTCGCTCCCGCGCGCGAGTTCGACCGTGCGCTTCTACCCGGGGTAGAACTCGTAATAGCGAACGAGTCCGAAGCCGAGTATCTCGCCGGTGGCGCGGTCGCGACCGTAGACGATGCGCGCGAAGCCGCGCGCACGATTCACGCGAAAGGCGTGTCTTCGGTGATCGTGACGCTCGGAAAGAACGGATCGTGGGTCAAGACCGCGGACGAGGAGTTCCACGTCCCCGCGTTCGAGGTCGAGGCGGTCGACGCGACGGCCGCCGGCGACGTGTACTGCGGTTGCCTCGTAACCGCGTTGTCCGAGGGAAAGCCCCTCCGCGAAGCGGTGCGTTTTGCGACCGCCGGCTCCGCGTTAGCTGTGCAGGTGCTCGGCGCGCAGCCGTCAGCGCCGTGGCGAAAAGACATCGAAGCTTTCCTCTTTAACTGCCACGAAGAATGGTGAAAGTAGTTCTGAACGTGGCTAACCTCGGAAGATACTCGGCGCCGGTCTTGAGCTGCGTCCGGCACTCGATCACGCGCGTTCCTCGCATCCAGGGTTCACGGTGAACGGCGGGACAAACGCCTCGACCGACACCTCAATCCTGGTTTCCCGAAGTCTGATCTCTCGCATACCTGGTAATTCGGCCCTTTTTCCCCCTCCGCTTCAGCCTCAACCGTTTTCACCAATCTTCGTGGCATTTAGTACGGGTTGCTTACGGCGATAACTCGCTCTATAATCCGTCAAAAAACCGCCAAGGGGACGATTCTCGTGACACATGTGAAACGCGTATTTCGGTCGGCACAATCCCCGATGCAGCCGTTGTTGTGGCTCTTGGCGACGCGCCCGGCTCCCTGTACCCTCGTCGAGGACCTCCGGTTTGGATAGCTTTCTTTTTTTCTCCGGGGCTGCTTGGGCGGTATATTTTTGTGTTGCTTTTTTGCCTTTTCGGTTTTCGCTTTCCCAGTCCGGTGACCGCTGGTTTACCGCGACTTTTCTCTTTCTTTCGTTTTGGGCGCTTTCCGGCGGTTTTTTGTTTGGCGGATATGCAACCGGAATGAGCGGCGCCGCCTCGGGGCGTCTGCCCGCCGTGTTTCCCCACGTGGAGCTTTGGTACGTTATCGGTTCCACCGGGATAGCCGGGTTTCTGTGGGCGAATCTTCACTACACGTTTCGGCTCTCCGGTGTATCGGTTCGGCCCGCGACGGCTGTGCTTTTGTTGGTGCCGCCGGTGGTTGCCGCTTTTTCACCGTTTCTGCCGGTAGATTTCGGATGTGAGCCGGGATTCGGGACGGCGGTTGTCGATGCCGGGTCCGGGGTTTTTCCTTTTGGTATTGTTTTTCGAGTTGTACAGGCGATTGTTCTCGTGATTTACACAGCAGTACCCGCGGCGCTGTTTCTCCGAGAAGGTAAAAGAGCCGTCTCGCTCGTGGAAAAGCGTACCGCCCGTTTTCTCGCCGGCACGCTCATCCTTATACCTTTACTCTTCGTATTCGTCCCTGCGTGTTTCGAGAAAAAAGCGTTACCTGACCCGGCAGCTTTCTTTTCCATCCCTTACGTATTGATGCTAATTGCCGGCTCCGCGCGGTATCGTTCTCTCTATCTTCTCCCGCTCAGGCTAGGAATCTCGATGCTGCACGTTCTTGAAGTGCCGGCAGTGATACTCGATCGCCAAGGGCTTGTTTTCAAAGGGAATGGTCCTTTTTCCCAGGTTTTTGGGCCGAATAAAGGGCAGCACGTGCGGGAGGTCGCCGGCGGCGTCGTCTCGTCTCTGGCCGCGGAGGTTATGTCGGAGGCTTCGCCGCGTTCCGGTGAACAGGTTGCCGTTACCGCCGGCGGAGTATTTCGGGTGACGATCCACGCGGTCAAGAGTAAAGGTAAGCGTAAACACCGCAACGACACAGCGGATGGTCCCGCAGCCGGCGCAGCGGGTCTCTTGGTTGTTTTTCGACCGATCGAACGGATCGAGTCGTTTCGAGAGGACAACGGGTTAACCGCGCGTGAAACTGAAGTCGCTCAGCTCTTGGCTGCCGGCTACTCAGTCAAAGCGGCGTCCGATGCGTTGTGCGTCTCGGAAACGACGATCCGGACTCATCGTGACCACATTTATCAAAAATGCGCGGTGAGAACCCGAGCGGAACTCGCGAATCTGGTGGCACGTTTCGCCGGCGCGGCACACAACGCGGTCGATCCCGGTGCCGATGGCGACACCGAAACCGACGCCACCGGAAAAACGACCACGTGACGCGGCGGCTACGCAAGATACCGTAAGATCGGCGATTATCGACAATATCCTCCGAACGGAGGATTGCCCGCACGTGTTAACCCCATATAATACCACCATAATCGTAAAACCATTCTTCTGTGGCGTGGGTGAGTGATGGGTTCAAGAAAGGCTCATCACAGGTATGCATGCCCACGACGAACTCGGAGGCGACACGTGTACAAACCTAGACTTGGCGGGTCCGTTTTTTTCATTTCGGTCGGCGTGCTCGTTTTGCTTTCGGCTGCGGTGTACGGTCAAACCGATCCGCCTCTCATTGTTCTTGAGTACGCGGATTCTGAGTTTGAGGTAAGCCGTGTAGACGGGAAAGGCTCGCATGCGGTGGACGACAATCCGGGGAGTACGCGCCGTTTTACCGCCTCGGTCGGAGGGTTCGGGACTGCTCTTTTGCCGCTGAGCGTCATGGCGGATGTATGCGGCACCGGTCTCGGTGCCGGAGGCGAGTTCTATTTTCAACCCGGAGACGCTCGTGTGGGTCCGGGTTCACACGGAAACACGGGTTTTCTGCCGGCTTTCGGAGCTGTCTTTGAGTACGTCACCTTTCCGGGAACCGCCCCGGACGTGAAGACGTTCTCCACCGTCACGGCCGCCGGGAGTTTTGAGTACCGCGTGTCGCTTCTGCCTTTCGCGGGCTTGTTGATCCAGGGACGCACCGGTGTCGGCTACAGCACCTTAACGTATAAGGATTCCACTGCGGAAGACCCGGTAACCGGTCTTCATCCATATTTCGGTGTCGGGGCCGGCGTGGAAAGCCGGTTCCGCCGGGCGGCTTTTTTCGTTTCCGCGCTGTATCGGGTGATTCTGGAAGAAGACTTTACGCCCTACCACGGGTTCTCAATCCAGGGCGGTGTCCGCGCGGTGTTTCGCGGCCCCAACGGTCGCGATGAGGAGTACACACGATGAAAACGAGAAGGTGCCGACGTATCATAACGCTTGGTTTTCTTGGTCTTCTTTTGCTATCCGGCGCCTTTGTCGCGGTGTCGTGCGGTAATGTCTTGGGACGGGCGTTTCTTCCTGATCTGTCCGACGGGGTAGACCCTCCGCCTAACGGCCCGGAAAACCCAAACGGAGGAGAATCGCAACCATATTGGCAGTTCTTACGCTCGCTTGATGTCTACGGGAGTGAGGAGATGCCAAGAAACCTGACGATTGACCGGTACGGCAACTTTTTTATCGACTTTGAGAATAGCACAGCGGCCCGCCGGCACGACCCGTCCGGCACGGTAATGAATAGTTTTGAGCTGTTTGAGTACAATCCTAACCATCGACCTGTCGCGTCCGGGACGCTGGAGCATTCGACACTCAGTATTTGGGATGAAACCGAACAGGAATTCTACCTATACTCAGCGGACAATGATGTCAATGAGACTGTCCATGATCTATCCGTAATACAGGCTGCCGTTGAACCGGACGGGTTTGCCGCAATTGAGGTTCACCCCCTGAGCGCAACTCACTACTTGATCTGGTATATTGTTATCGGCCCGGGCTCTCATCGCGTTTCTCTGTTAGACCTTTCTGATGACACGCTGTCGGCTCCGTACGAGGCAAACGGCATAATACAAGACGTCACCGACGGGCCCGACGGGCGGTACTACATTCTTGTTGATCGAGGCGATCTTTTTATTTCGGAATATGAAGTCGATGTCGTGAGAACGGACCTCCTGATTCCGGAGTTGGTGGTAGAGAGTACGGTGGAACTGTCGACTGAAAACCTTGAGCAATCTCCTCTGGGCGCCCCTCATCGTTTCGGTGTAGATGGTGCCGGGAATTTTCATGTTCTTGATGCGCCTCCCGCAAACGGATCGACACAGCTTTCCGTGAAATCATTCAACTCATCAGGGCGCTTGCTCAGGAACTGGGCCACTGTGACCTGGGCCGGGCAAGGTCAGTTTTTCCATATTTCCCAAAACTATCAAAACATCGCTGTTTACAACGATGAAGTCTACGTCGTAGATAGGCGCCGTGCCGGTGACATCCAGGTTTTCGGGCCGGTTAGGCAAATCCCCAGTCCTGAGAATTCTTCGTTGGCACGTGCAAGCGATGAGCCCCGGCTATCTCCGGGCTTAAACGATGAATGGTACCTCACCGTCACGGTCCGAGACGCGGCAAACAATCCCATTACCGGGCTCATGAGCGACGCGTTTGAGGTGCGCACGCTCTCGGGAGACGGGGAAACTTCAATCGCGTTCGTGTATGACGACGGTGACGAACCCGGAGAGTATCGACTGGCTGTGGTTCACGATACTGAAGAGACTTTTGGGATGTCCGTAGAGGTGATGGGTGTTGAGGTGGGCAGCTTGTCCGGATTGACGGTGGGACCGGTGAACACGGCCGACGGCAGACGGTTCATTATCGACACTTTCGGCTCCAGTTTCAGGACAATGGTGATCACCACCGTCGGAGACGCGGAAGTCGCAAGCATCGAATTGTTGCTTCCGGGGCCGGAACCAACAACCTTTGAGGACTATACGATCGAACCCGAGGGCGAACCGGGGCGGTATGAGTTGAACGTGACAACCACCGCTGAGGGCTTTTTCGATGATTCAGAAGGCGACAACATACCGCGGCAGACCTTACGTATCTACTTTGAAAACGCGGAAGACGGAGATCGTGAGCACCTCGACGTCTGGTTTGTACGTCGGCTTTAGTGTTAGTCGACAAAAAAGGAGTTCAGACACCCGCCGGCATGGATTTGATGAGGTCCGGTTCAGCACGCGGGAAACTGAGAAAAATCGTACGTCGCGTCGCTCATCGCGTAGTACTC
>PXBQ01000446.1 GCA_003566875.1 Spirochaetaceae bacterium
AGGTGCTCGAGTCCGAGTTCGAGTCTATCGATCGAACGTTCGATGTCGTGACTTTCCGTGCGTTTCGTCCGATCTCTCGGCGGGTAGTGGAAGGACTGGCTCGGATTACGCGTCGGGACGGCTTTGTCGCGGCGTACAAAGCGAAACGAACGATGATCGACGGCGAACTCTCGGGTTTATCGGCTTCGGGGCTACCGGTCTCGGACCTCGAAATTGTCGCTGTAACTCCGCCGTTTGACGCCGAACGGAACGTGGTTTTTTTTACGCCGTTTTCGTGAGGATCTTGAGCAGGTCTTCTTTCTCGATTAAATCGATCAAACGTGCCTCGACAAACGCCTTTGCGCCTTCACTGAACTCTCCCGCGGTGAGGCAGAACCCCCGACCGGCTTTCACGTCCTTTATTCGCGCGTGCATGTCACGGAGCATAAGCTCGCCGACCTGACCGCTCGTGCGGATATATCGAAACAGCACCGTGTCTTCCCACTTCGCGGTGTTCACTTCCGTGAGAATATCGGCAATATCGGCGCGTTGAACCGAGACATCCGTGATCTTCGTTTGCGCCTGCGCGAAGTAGTTCTCGCTGACCTTTCGGCAGAGCGCGACGAAGTCGGACGTCGGTGCCATCAGGAAGATTTGCAGGTTTCGGTTGTCGTTCAGTTCGCGTCCGCGGGATATTTGGGCCGAGACATCCTTGTAGTTTGGGTCGAGTTCCCGGATCCTTGAGAGAAGCTGGAGCGCCTTGCCGATCTGTTGGTTTTTCGTGTACACCGCCGCGAGGCGGTACATTAACTCGAGGCGGATCTCAGGCCGGATGTTCTCGTGTCGAAGGCCGAGCTGGAAATCCATTTCGGCGACTTCGAGCTTGTTCGCCTTGAGATGGATCGTGCCCGCGAACAGCGCGGCGTGCGCGCCCACGATCGGATCGGGTCTGAGGTGCGTAAAAATGCGTGCGGCGTGGTCGTTCTGGCCGAGTTCCTGGTAGCACTGCGCGAGCACGAACAGCGTTTCCTTCTCGTCGGGCTCGGCTTCGATCGCGCTGCGGAGCAGCGGCAGAGCATCGTGCCAGCGCTTCAAACGGGCGTACGCGAGGCCGAGGTATCGGCGCGTCGGGATGTGGTCTTCCTGCATCTCGTTCGCCGAACGTAGGTGCGATAATGCCTTCTCGACGTTCTTTCGCTTGTACTCGAGGAACCCGAGATTATAGTTCAGTTCGAACGAGTCCTGGCGGAACGTGCGCGCGACGACGAGCGCCTGGTACGCGTCGGCGTGGTTCTTCAATTGAACCGAACAGAGTCCGTATCGGAGGTTAACGTGAAACTGATCGATTTCCGGCACCGTGGCGGAGAGGTCGATCAAAAGCCCGTACGTCTTCATCGCGGTGTCCCAGGACTTCTCGTCGAATAAAGCGTCCGCGAGCACGAGAAGCGCTCTATGATCGCGCGGGTTTTGAGCAAGAGTCCTTTTCGCCGCCTTGACCGCGGCATCCTTGTCGTGTCGGCGTCGTGGTTTTTTCTCGCTACCACGAATCACGACGAGGTAAAAGACCGGCAAAACAATTATACCGATCACTATGATGATGCCGACGGCCAAGGTGTTCAGGCCCATGCGGTATTATTCCGACGCCATCCGACGGTGTCAAGTTGCCGGGTTGCCGAGTGCCGACAGCATCGGACACGGCATCGAACACGGTCTCAACCCCGATTGACACCCTGCCGATATTTCAAATAGGCTTATAGGGCACGGGCTTTACGCACGAGGGAGGGCGCCGGTGAGCGGTTCACGGATCGGCATAAAATTAGCCGATGGTTCGTTTTTCGCGATACTCGACCGCGACGAGACCGACAAAAAAAAGAGACTCGTCCTTACGACGGTTCGTGACGGTCAGACTCAGGTTCATATCGACCTCTACCAGGGCCTGGACTCTGAAGCCACCAGCGGCAGCGGCGAGTACGTCGGGAGCCTCGTGATCGACGGGATAAACCCGACAAACAAGGGCGAAGCCGATATCACGCTCTTAGTCGGCATCGACGCCGACGGTAACCTGAGCGCGACCGCGACGGACAATTCCTCGGGCGAACGGCAGTCTCTTTCGGTCGGCCTCGAGACTCTCGGCGGTGGCAGTGACTTCGATATGCCGAACTTCGAGATCGATGATTTCGAGGCCGGTATGGACGATGAAATATCAGATGGACTCGCGGATCCGTTGGAAGACCTGGCGGAGCTCGACTCAGAGCTCGAACCGGAGTCCGATCAGCTCGACGACGATCGGTCAGACGATGTTTCCGTTGACAGAGAGCCGCACGTAAGCCGCAGCTTCGAAATCGGCGGTCCGATTGAGCCCGCGGTTCCTCGCCGGGCCGGCGTGTTTCTTGTTGTCGGGTTTGTTCTGCTCGCGTTGGCCGCGGTCGGACTTTTGTCGTACCTTGTGTATCGCTTGCTGCAGGGGCCGGACGTGCAACCGCTCGAAGCGGCGGGGCTCGTTTTTGCCCGCGCGGAGGCTGCAATCGTCGGAATTATCAGGCGGCTGTAGAGCATCTTCGCGCCGTTTCGTGCCTTCTATGATCCACCTTAAGCTATGATCCATTTTAAGCCACAGACAATCGCCGTTCTTTTCCTGATAACCGCTTTTGCCGCGTGCGCGCGCGACATTCCACCGACGACGGTGTGGGGCGTTCCCGTCGCCGAGTTCACGCGAGAACTCGAGACGGGTGCTGCTTCAGCTCTCGATCGCTTCGACCCCGAGTCCGATGATATCGGCGAGGTACGGCATCTCGGCGACGGTGCCGCGTACTACCTCGCGCTTCACGCCGAGCGGCTCGGGCGCCCGAGGCTCGCGGCGGCGTTTCTGCGGTACGAGGCCCAAAACGGTACCGAACCGTGGCGTCGTCTCTCGCACGCTGCGATACTCGGCCGTGGGCTCGAATCCGGTTCGTTTGTTTCCGTGCTCGAGAGCGCGCGTGTCGCGACGCGACTCTACCCCGACGACCCGACGATGAGCGGTGCGTACATCGAAGCGTTGTACCGGCTCGAAAGGTATCAGGCGGTGATAGAAGCGCTCGACGAGGAAGAGACTCGTCACGCGGGTCGAGCCGTCGTATCGAGTCTTGTGCGTGACGGCCGTGAGCCGCGGTGGGGGGACGAGAGAGCCGAGCGCAAACTTTGGCGGACCGTCGCGACGTATCGGCTCGGGGATCCCCTCTGGCGTCGGCACGTCGTCGAGCTGTTTCGCGACTACGATGTCGGCGACGTTCACGTCCGTGTGCATCAGTTCCTCGTGTCGCAGCAGGAGCTCGATCGCGGTTTCTCCGACGTCGAACGCGCGCTGCTCGACGGCAAGCGCGCTCTCGGTACCGGCGCGGCGGTCAACGCGATGCTGCTTCTTGGGACCGTAATCGAAAGGCCGGAGTTTCGGACCCCCGCATTGCTGCGCGATCTATCGCGCGCGTACTCTTTCGCCGCCCACTGGCGGCAGGGCGGAGACGCTTTCTCGCGGTTGAGTTCCGAGCTAACCGGCGACCGAGCGGTCTACGCGCTCGAGCACGCGGGCCGACACTACCGTGTCGCGGGGCGGTTCATCGATTCGCTGCGATACCTCGAGGCCGCTCACGCCGCCGCATCGCCCGACGAGCGCGCCCGGATAGCGCGGTACCTTCTCCTGACCGCCTCGCGCCTGAATCCTGATGTTTTCTCGCGCGCGATCCGCGAGTACGGCGCGTCGATCGAGAGCCCGGCGCAGCTGTACAATGAGTTCGATGACTTCATCGCACGGCTGGTCGCCGGTCGCGACTGGGGTGGCCTCGTTTCGGTGTACCGCGCGCTCGAGTCATTCCCGGGCAGCGGGGTTCGCGCTCAAGTCGCGTACGTTCTCTCCGAGGCAATCGCGTCGGGGTACGTCGGCGCGTCGGCGGCGGGTGACCGGACAGCGTTGCTCGAGTACGCGGCGCACCAGACCGACCGCCCGTACTACACGATCACCGCCTCTGCCATGCTCGGACGATCGGTGTCGCTGCTCGATTTTGATGCAGAGGAACTCGGGGTTCCGACTCCTGCCGACCACCCGGGTGATCCTGTCGAGCACGATCCGGTCGACGAGGCGATTGAGGCCGATCGTCTCGTATCGGAGCTACCGGGCGTTTGGGACGCCGAGGCTTTTGTCCGGGGATTCCTCGCGTTTGGGCTAGCCGACCAACTGTACGAGCACGCGTTCCGGTATCGCTCGGCCCTGCGCGCGTCGACCATTTTCGAGATCGCCGAGTTGCTCGTCGCCGGCGGCAAGTACTACGAGTCGATTAGACTCGCGGCGGCCGCTCGCCCTGCCGGGGAACTCGACCGGCGCAGCGCGACGTTACTGTATCCGCGGGCGTTCCGCGAGCTGATCGAGCGATTCACCGAGGCGGAGTCGTTACCACGACCGGTTTTCTACGCGCTCATACGCGAAGAAAGCCTGTTCTCGCCGACGATCGCGTCGAGCGTCGGCGCAACCGGGTTGTCGCAGTTGATGCCGGCGACCGCTCGTGACATGGCGACGAGAATGGGGATCACGAACCTCGACGTGACCGATCCCGAGACAAACCTGGCGATCGGCGCGCGCTATCTATCCGGGTTGATGACGAATCTGCCGGGACCGATGCACGCGCTCGCGGCGTATAACGGCGGACAGGGCCGTGTCCGGTCTTGGATCGGGAGTCGTTCCGGGTTCACCGACGTGCTCTTCCACGAGTCGATCCCCTTCACCGAGACACGCGGTTACATCCGCAAGATCCTCGTCTCGGCCGCGTACTACGCATCGCTGTACGAGGGTGTCGAAACTCGCCAAACCGTAGAGAGCATTTTTCCGTCGGTCGTTGGCCGGTGATCGTGTAGCAGCGCCCCCCCCGGAATCCGACACGGCTTCAGCCGCGCATCCATTACGCCGATAAGCATGGGTGTAGGAGAGTGACTCGTGCAGCAAGATCGGTACTACCCAGTAAATCGAGAGACGTCGCACCACATTCTTGGTGGGGTCCTGGTCGCGGCGGCTATCGTCACGGCAGCGTCGATTGGCGCTCATATTCGGTTCGGCGCGGTGCCGAGTTCGTCGGTGATCCTTCTTCTCGCTTTTCCGGGCCGGTTTCTCTTTGCGAGTTTCCACGGCGCGGCATTCCTGCTCCCAACGTATCTCGGAGTACTCGCGATTCTTACATTTCTGCCGCGACGGCTTCCGGGCGCGATTGTCGCGGCGAATCTCTCGGTGTTCCCTCTGTTCACGCTGGGAATTCTTCTTCGGATTCTGTTCGATCCGGCCGCCGCTCAATCGCCGGTCACGAGTTTCTTTATCACGAGTTTCTCCGGACGCGGTGGAGCCTTTCTGCTCGTTTTGGCTCTTGCGCTCGAGCTGATCGCGATCGTGTACGTCGTGATCGGAATCACTGCGGATGAATCGCGATCCGACCGCAATGAGGAAGACCTTGACGAGCTCGAGCCCGATCCCCTCGACGCGACACCGCTGTCGCTTCCCGCACCGGAATCGGGACGCGAGTTCGATTACGCGTGGCTCGAGTCGCCCGACGCCTCCGAAGAGCATGACGACCTGGACGAGGCGGACGAGGAGTATCGCGTGTTTTTCACCGACGGGCGCGTGACCGATGACCCTGCGGCGTTTGACGTTGAGCCGATTGAACTCGTCCCCATCGATCACGACGAGGAGGACGACGATTATGCGGTTGAACTCGAGGCCGACGATCAGCTCGAGGACGACGACATTATCGACGACGACGACGACGAGCTCGATATACCCGAGATCCTCGACGTGAACCGAATCGACGACGACGTCCCGATCGAGCCGCCGCCGGCGAAGCGGCCGGGACGAAAAGGCGCGAAGAAGTACATGGTACCGATCGAAGGCTTGCTCGATGAGTACCCCGACGGTCAATACTGGGTAATCGACGACGATACACGAACCGCAGCGGAAGTCCTGCGCGTGACGCTCGAGGAGTTTCAGATTCAGGCCGAGGTTACCGGAATCCGGAAGGGACCCGTGATCACGATGTTCGAGATCCTGCCGGCGCCGGGGGTCAAACTCGCGCGGATCACGAACCTTTCGGACAACATCGCGCTCAGGATGGCCGCGTCGAGCGTTCGTATCGTCGCGCCGATTCCCGGAAAACACGCGGTTGGAATCGAGATCCCGAACAAGAGACGAAACATCGTGTCGTTCGGCGAACTCGTCGGCGATCCGACGTTTCAGCGCGACCAGATCAACATCCCGATCGCTCTCGGCAAGGACATTCCGGGCGACGCGCAGATTATCGACCTCACAAAAACGCCGCATCTGCTTATCGCCGGCGCGACCGGGTCGGGAAAATCGGTCTGCGTGAACTCGATCATCTGTTCGATTCTGTACCGGCGGACGCCTCAGGAAGTGAAGATGATCCTGATCGATCCGAAAATCGTCGAGCTCAAGTTCTACAACGATATTCCGCACTTGCTGACGCCGGTGATCACCGATCCAAAACGCG
>PXBQ01000080.1 GCA_003566875.1 Spirochaetaceae bacterium
AATCTCGACCGTCACCTGCGCCGGCAGATCCGCGCGGAAGAGCTCACCGTCGACGTGAAATGAAAACGGTGTTACCTCGCTCACGTTACACTCGGCGACTTCATACCTTTCGATCACCGGCCGCCGTTTTCGCGAGAGAGCGCTGTTGATCGCGTGGTGACGGCCCTGCCACAGCGCGGGCATGTGTCGAACGATCTCTCGTCTCGACTGGAAGTTAAAGACGTAGACGTCCATCAAACCGTCGTTACACACGACGTCGGGACAGACCTTGAACATCCGCCCGTAGTACGGGCGGGTGCCGATTTCGATCATCGCCGCGTTCGTCATTCGGACGAGCCTCTCGATCGGAAACTCCGCGTTCACGCGTGTTCCCCGGAAGCCGTACTTGCCGTTGAGAAGTTCGAGCCGGCGCGTGCGTCGCGCGATGTCGAATCCGCGCGCAAAAGTGACTAAACCCGCCGTCATGTAGTTGAGAAAACCGGGGCGCGTCTCGCTTCGGTACCGTCCGAAACGCGCCTTCCTCGCGGAGCGTACGGCGAGAAGCTCGGCGTCGAAGCCGACACCGACGAGCTGACCGTACACGCTCGTATCCCCCGAGACGATACGCAAAAGATCGACGGTCTGCACGTAGTCGTTAGCGACGCTCTCGGCAAGAGCCGAGAGTTGGCGGGAGAAGAAAAACGGAACCTCGTACGAGTCTTGGATCCCGTTTCCGCTTCCGCCGCGCAGAAACCCGATCGCCTTCGGCCCAGAGAGTTCCCCCGCCTCACGCGACGCCATGTACGCGTTGATCGCGTCGTGAGCCGTGCCGTCACCGCCCCACACGAGCAGGTGCTTTTCGGGCCCGGCACAGAACTCCCGGACACACGCGATGAAATGCTCTTTGTTACGACTCTCGACGATGTGTTCGATCCCGGTCCGGCGCGTGATCCTCTTCAGCTTTTTTATGTACGCCGGGTACCGCGTCGGATTGATGACCAACCGGCACCCGGCAAACGCACTGCTCGATAGAACGGAACCACTGCCCTCGGTACTCACCGCCTCAGTATAGAAACGCCGAGAGCCCCGTGTCAATGAACGCCGACTACTTGTACCAGCGCGGGTCGAGCGCGTCGCGTTCGGCCTCGAGCAACTCCGCGATCATCGCGCGCGCATCGGAGACATTGTGAATGATCGGATCGCTCATGAACGCGCGTAATAACACGTCACGATCGCACGACACGGCTGCTTCGACCGTGAGCTCGTGCGTATCGATCACCGTTTCCTGGAATCCACGCAGACCACGCGGCATCACACCAACCGGTTGCGGGCGTGGTCCGTGCATGTCGAGATCGCAGCGTAACTCGAGGAACGCGTCGTCGGCCATGTTTGTCACCGCGCCGCGGTTCGGCGTGTTGATGTAGAAGCTCTTGCCGAGATCGCCCCACATCGCCTCGATGATGTCGGTCGCGTGGTCGCCCTTCCCGGACTCGAGGAACTCCGCGATCGGTTTCTTGCCTTCGGCGTACGCGGCCGTTTCGGCCATCCTGTCGGCCATCGCCTTCTCGCGTTCGATCGAGTCAAAAACCTTGAGCGGTTCGGGATCGACCGGGCTCACACCGATACCCTGGTAAAACGGAACGTACTCTTTGGTGTGCCCGACGCACGCCGGATACGCGCCGTAGATCTCCATGAGTTCGAGCGAGTACACGGCATTGTACTTCGCTTTCGAGTACGTATTGTCGTCGGTTCGGCCGGCTTCACCGCTTTTTGTGGGGCCGAACGCCTTTCTCTCTTCGGCCGCACGCGCGGCGAGTTTTTCCTTGAGGACCGGCAGCATATCGCGTCCGTCGTACGTGAACCGGAGGATCCACGTAAGGTGATTCACACCGGCGATCACAAAGTCGAGTCTAGCTTCGATCTCCGGCGGCACCGAGTCCGCACTGTCCGGGAGAATACCAGCCTCTTTGAGGTACCGCAGCCGGACGTACGGTTCGTGCAGGCTGTCGCACATCGCGAAACTCCGCATCGACGAATGACGCATCAGCGTCATACCGAGCACCGTCGATGGATTGACGAAGTTAAGAAGCCACGCCGACGGACAGATCTGCTCGCAGTCGCGTGCGATCGAGAGTAAGGTCGGAATCTCGCGGAGAGCGCGGAATACGCCGCCGGGGCCGATCGTATCGCCCGAGCACATGCGCACGCCGTACTTCTCGGCGATCGTGCAGTCGACGCCGCGGAAGTACGCGTTCCGGTCGCTGAACGCGAGAACGACGAAGTCGGCGTCGACAAGCGCTTCGCGCCGATCGGTCGTCCCGACGACCCGCGTCGGCGCGCCGACCGCTTCAAAGGTCTTCTCGGCGAGCCCGACCATCGTTTTCACGGTGTTCGGATTTGTGTCGACAAGCGCCAACGTTCCCCCGCGCATAACCGGACTGTTCGCGACATTCCAGATGACAGGCCGACCAAAGAAATAGCTCCCGGCCCCGATCACGACAATTTTGGGTTTCATTTAGTCTCCTTCAGCAGCTGTCCTGCTTCGATTCTTTTATAGATTATATTCTATTATTTGCTACTGTTAATGGATTATTCGGGGTATTTTATGCATAATCCGATCATATGGTTACTAACGACGAACCATTTCTCGTTCGAACGCACGGCGTGATCGACCGACAGCCGTTTCACTCGACGCCCGGGACCAAACAGGACGATGTGATGCTCACGGTGTTCCTTTCGGGGAGAGGGACGTACCGGAACGCGGCAGGAGAGACGGAGATCGGGGCCGGAATGGTAGGAATCGTGCCCGCCGACGATCCCGGCGTGCTCATGGCCGACCCGCAAGACCCGTATCTACACTACTACTGCCGCTTCACGGGCGCGTACGCGATCTCGGTTGCGCACGAGATTGTCGAGACACGAGGCGCACGATTCTTCACCGTGCCCGACGCGCATGAAATCGCGGCGTGCATCCGCCGGATGGGGCCACCGAGAAGCGGAGGTCTTGCGCGCCGCGTCGGAATGCGCGACATCCTTCTCGCCGAGGCGCTGATCCGCCTGCGTACGGTCGAAATCGAGGCTGCGAGCGCGCTTACACCCGACCGGATTGAGTCGTATCTAGCAGATCATCTTTCGCATCCGACCGATCTCGCCGAGATCGCCACGCATTTTGGTGTCTCGGTCGCCACTCTCTGCCGGTTCGCCCGGACGCGGTGCGGCCGGACGGTACAGAAGCTGCACGAGGACGCGAAAATCGAGTGGGCCGAACGCCTGCTCGCCTCGACACGGCTGAGTATCGCGGAAATCGCGTTCCGCGTGGGATACACGGATCCGCTTTACTTCTCGCGTGTCTTTACGAGACGAGTCGGTCGATCGCCGCGTAGCCGGCGAAACGAGCTTTCCGTCGCGTCTCGCCGGTAGTATCTTTACGCCATGAAACCACACGCGGGCCGTCCAATTCTACAACGTGGTGAGCCGTTGAGCTCGTCGCGCGCCGTGGCGATCATGATTCACGGGCGCGGCGCATCGCCGGACGATATACTCGCTCTCGTGGACGACATCGATCAGGAGGGCTATTGCTACCTCGCCCCTCACGCGAGCGAGAGCTCGTGGTACCCCTTCAGTTTCCTGTATCCGGTCAAACAGAACGAACCGGGCTTGTCGTCGGCTTTGTACGTTATCGGGGATGTGCTGCGGATGGTCGGTAACGCGGGCATCCCGCGCGAGAGGACGATCATTCTCGGGTTCTCGCAAGGGGCGTGCCTCGCGCTTGAGTTCGCGTACCGGCATCCCGTGCGCTACGGAGCGGTAGTGGGCCTTTCAGGTGGCCTGATCGGTCCCGAGGGAACAACCTGGAAACATAACGGCGACCTCGCCGGAACGCCGGTTTTCCTCGGCTGCAGCGATATCGATTTCCACATCCCGAAGAACCGCGTCGAGGACTCGGCCGCGGTGTTCAGTACGATGGGTGCCGACGTGACGCTCAGGCTCTACCCGGGCATGCCGCACATGGTCAACAACGACGAGATCGAGTCCATCCGTAACGTGATGGACCGCGTCATCCGCGAGGAGTAGTAGGCCCGATCTACAGAACTCCGCGTTTTCGGAGCGTCCCGACAAGCTGGTCGTAGCTGATACCGTATCGCGACGCAACGTCACGCGCGTAGCTCTTTCCTTCGGGTTCGCTGCGAACGATGCGGAACGTGCGCACCGCGCGCGTCGCCGGTTGCCCGTCGGGCGCCGAGCCACTCGCCGAACCGTCGACTGTCTGCGCGACGAGGCTCGCGATTCGGCTCTCGCCGCCGACACGCGTGTTGAGCTCGTCGATTCTCGACGCGAGCTCGTGCAGGTGCGTCGCGAAGACACCACGCGCACCGAGTACGCGCAACGCGCAGAGAACATCGCCCGCTAGATAGTACCCGTCACCTGGACCCGTGCTCGAAAGCGACTCGTTCAGCAGAACAAGACTATGGCGCGTTATCGTCGAGAACATCGACGAGAGGCGTGCCGCCTCCTCCCCGAGACGACCGGTTTCGAGCCGGCCTTTTTCCTCGGCCGGGAAATGTGTCGCGATCGCATCAACCGGGCTGATCTCAGCCGACGCCGCCGGAACAAACAACCCCGCCTGCGCGCAGATGTGCGCGAGCCCGACGGCTTGAAGAAACGTCGTCTTCCCACCTTGATTTGGGCCGGTCAGGACAAAAAGGCGCCCATCGTCGGAGAACTCGATATCGTTACCCACGATTTCCGCACCGATTCGGCGTTTCTTCTCGGCGAGGAACCGCAGCGCGAGTTGGACATTGTATAACTCACGCGCGCGGAACACCCGCTCGTCGCTGCCGCGAATGACCGGACGGCACACCGGCAGGCCGTTTTCGACGAGGCGTCTCATGAACCGTACGCCACCGAGGTAGAAACCGAGCTCCGGGGCGACGCGACGGATGAATTCCGTCTCAACCCTGAGATAGCCGTCGATCGACTTTATGATCGGACGTACGATCGACTTTAGCAAAACATCGATGTCCTGAAAAAGCGGAGAGAGCGGCACGCGGCTTCCGGACGGAAAACCGAGCGTCTCGGCCGAAGGGTTCCGGAAGAGCGTCGTCGGCGTCGTAAACGGATTAGTCTCGGAGAAAAAGTCGCCGAGCAGCGTCCGTTCCCTGAACGGCGTTTCGTTGACCGAGATCAGCGTCGCCTCGAACGGCCGCATCCGTTCATCGAGGTTTATGCCGATCGTGACCGACCGCTTGCGCTTGAGACCCTCGCGCAGTTTCGGAAGCTCGCGCACGAGCGAGCGAAACGCGTCGTTCGCGGTCGTGTCACGCAGCAGGTCGCGAAGACCGCGCAGACCGGCCGAACGGACCGAGGCGCCGTTCCGGTCGAGCACCGTAGACATTTCTGTAACGCACTCGACGAACAGGTCGAGCTCGCCGAGGCGCCAGATAGCGTGAAGCACGGGTGAATCGGCCTCGCGCGCGGTTCGGTTGAATACGGTTAACTCGCGGATCTTTGGGAGAATCCTGCCGAGGCCGTCGGCGAGTTCGGGACGGCTCGCGAGCTCGAAGAACACGTCCTGGCGGAACTCGATCGCATCACGATCGAGAACGAGCGACAAGAGCGTGTCGAGCGCATCGGAACGATCGATACCTTCGCCGCAGAACTGCTCGGCGATTGAATCGAGCCCAAAATCGGCCGAAACCTCGTCGGATATCCGGTAGGATCCACCCGTCCCCGGAGGGAAAAGCAGAGAAAAAGACGTCGTGCTACCCACACGTTTAAGTTAGTTATTTCTGAACCCGGAATCCAGTATATTGTTCGGGCGTTGTGCGATCGCAAATACGAGCGAAAGGTACTTCGTCTCGTCCGAGTCCGCGCGCGACGTCAGAACGATCGGAACCCGCGCACCGGCGACGACGGCGGCCACTCGGGCGTTCGCGCAGTACACGAGGCTCTTGTACACGGCGTTCCCTACGTCGAGCGACGGAACGACGATGATATCCGCGCGCCCGGCGACGGGATCGTCGATCTTCTTTTCGGCCGCGGCCTCGCGTGAGATCGCGACGTCGAATCCGAACGGTCCGCCGACGACGGCGCCTGCGAACTCTCCTCCGCGTCCGCGTTGAGTCAGTTCGGCCGCGTCGACGGTACTGGCGATGCGAGGATTCACGGTCTCGACCGGAGCGATGCACGCAACGTGCGGGCGATCGATGCCGATCGATCGTGCAACACGTACCGCGTTTTCAAGAATCCGCGCCTTGTCGTCGACCGACGGAACGATGTTGATCGCGGCGTCGGTCAGGAATACGATGCGGGGAATACCCTGGATCTCAAACGCCGCGACATGGCTCAGGAGCGAACCCGTTTCGACCAATCGCGCATCTTTGCGAAGAATCGCGCGCATGAACGATGCGGTCGTAACGAGCCCCTTCATGAGTACCGACGCGCGGCCGAGGCTCACTGCGTCGGCCGCGGCGATACACGCTGTGTCGTCGTCCGGAACGCTCACAACGTC
>PXBQ01000563.1 GCA_003566875.1 Spirochaetaceae bacterium
ATCGACGTGAACACGGCGGTCTCCGACTCCTCAAAAACGCGCCGCTCCAGAAAAAAGAACGCGCTGATCGCTACCAATAACGGTATCGTAAAAGTGAACACGGCTGAAAAAATGTAGACACCGAAAAATGAGATCTCGAGCGGGACGAGAATCGCCGAGAGGACGAGAATCCCGTACACGACGAGACCGGTTACAAGCCCCTTCACAACGGGGAACACCGTAAACCGCCGCACCGGAAACGGCGCACCGTTGAGCACAAGTACGAAGGCGTACGCCAGAGGCACCGCGGTCAAAAGATAGAGTACCATACTGCCCCGGAAAGTATCACGGATACGGGCCTGATACAACCGGTCGTCGAGACGGCCTCCGAGACGGCCTCCGAGACGGTCGGTGTTTGTTCTCGTACCCATTTGACTCTTTCGTTCCGCAATGATAGATTGTATGATCTATTATCGACGATTAGCGCGTCACTATGAGGAGGCAGATTGGCTGCAAAAGACCTACTTATCAATGAGATGATACGGGTTCGGGAAGTTCGACTCGTTGACGAGAATGGTGGTCAGTTGGGAATTGTTCCGACTGTTGAGGCGTTGAAAATGGCACGGGAAAGAAGCCTCGATCTCGTGAACGTCGCGCCCCAAGCCAAACCGCCCGTCTGTAAGTTACTCGATTACGGGAAGTACAAGTTCGAACTCGAGAAAAAGACGCGCGAATCGAAAAAGAAGCAGAAACTGGTCCGAATGAAAGAGATCCGGATGCAACCGAAAATCGAGGTGCACGACCTTTCGTTCAAGACCAAGCATATCAAGGAGTTCCTTGACGAAGGGAACAAGGTTAAGGTGACCATACGGTTCCGTGGACGTGAGCTTGCTCACACGGAGCTAGGTCGAAAGGTTCTGGAAAAGGTGCTCGATCTACTTGACGGAGCATACGTTATGGATCGCCCACCGGCGATGGAAGGTCGGTTCATGTCGATGATCATCAGCCCGGGCACCAAGAAACAACCGAAAGAAGCACAAACCGAACAAACGGAGTGATACGACAATGCCGAAGATGAAGACTCGAAAAAGCGCCGCAAAGCGGTATCACGTGACCGGTACCGGCAAGGTGCGGTACAAAAAACAAGGGCTTCGCCATATTCTGACGAAAAAAAGCACCAAGCGGAAACGGCACCTTCGGAAAACCGGGATTCTCTCTCCGGCGGAGACAAAACGCCTCAAGACGGTTATGCCGTACAGCGTTAAGTAGCCGAATCGCACGTAACGCACAAATTTAGACATACAGAGAAAGGAGTCGTACGAAATGCCACGAGCAGTAGACGGCACACGACGAAAAGACCGCCGAAAGAAGTTACTCAAACAAGCTAAGGGTTACTGGGGACGCAGAAGCACGCTGCATCGGACCGCAAAGGACGCCGTCGCGAAGTCCTTCATGTACGCGTATCGTGATCGCCGGACCAAAAAACGCGAATTTCGCGCGCTCTGGATTACGCGTATCTCGGCGGCGTGCAGAGCAGAAGGCATCACGTACTCCCGGTTCATCGAAGGTCTGAACAAATCGAACATCGAACTGAATCGCAAGGCCTTGTCCAATCTCGCTATCGAGGACCAGGATGCCTTCCGGAGCCTCGTGACCAAAGCGAAAGAAAAACTCGCCAAAGAAAAACTCGAGGTATAACATGTTAACGCTCGATCAAATCCGGCTGCTCGAAAGAAAAGTCAACGCCGCGGTCACCCGCATTGCGGCGTTGCGCGAGGAAAACTCGCTTCTCGAAGGAAAACTCGGAAAAGCGCTGGACAAGATCGACGAACTCGAAGCGAGAATCGACCGTTTTAAGAACGATCAAGCCGAGATCGAACAGGGTATCCTCTCGGCCCTCGGTCAGCTCGACAAGCTCGAAGACATAGCCGCGGCGGGCGATGACGATGACCTCGACGATGCCGACGCGTTCGAAGGCGTGCCGAGTGACGCGTCGCCGGGTGAAGCCGTTAAGCCTGCCGTACGCATCGAGACCGCCGATACCATGCCCACCGGTCAGCCCGACACCTCGGAAGAGCCCGAATCCGACGACGCGCACAGCTCAGACGAGACAGAATCCGGCGCATCGGACGAACTCGACATTTTTTAGCGGATGCGGATCGAGCTTCTCGGCACATCATTCACGATTCAAACCGATCAAGATCCTGAATACCTCGCGCGCCTTATAGAGTACGTGCGCGGCAAGGCCGCCGAAGTCTCTGCGTCGGTCACGACGACCGAACCATTGAAACTTTCGATCCTCTCTTCGATCCTCCTGGCCGACGAGCTGTTCAAAGCACAAGAGTTCGGCTCAGCTCCGCGTGGAGATGCGGAGGCTGAACAGATAGCCACGCGCATTCTGAGGCTATTGGACGATACACTCTCAGAGTCAGACGGCTCCGCCGACGAGTAGAACCGAACATCGCTACGATAAAAACGATTTACTCACGAAGTACGATTCACGTCCGCTGAAACTTTTTCCTGTCGAGTCGATCGAAGCGGCAGCCCTCGACCGTACAGATCTGCGCGGCAAGCAGATTCGCGAATCGCGCGGCCGTAACGGGATCGCGACCGGCCGCCCATTCCGAGAGAAAGCCGCCCGCGAACGCGTCTCCCGCGCCGGTTGTGTCGATCGCGGTAATCGAGACTGCCGGTACAGACTGCGATGTTCCGTTGAGAATCACGACCGCTCCATCCTTACCGCGCTTCATTATTACCAACGGAGCGAGCTCGGCTGCCCGCTTCGCTACTTCCTCGACCGGTTTTTCGAGAACGCCCAACAGCGTTCTGAGTTCGCTTTCGTTCGCAAACAAGATCTCGACCGAAGTCGGGATCCACTCCAGCAAAGAGTCGCGATACCGAGTCGCCACGAACGGATCGGCAACATCGAACGAAACAGCCGTGCCGGCGGCTTTCGCCGCGGTCGCGGCCCCTCGCACCGCGGCCTCCTGGTTCGGTGTGTCCCACATGTAACCGGTTGTATGAAAACACGACGAGTCGCTAAGAAGCGCGAGGTCGAGGTCGTCGATGCTGAGACTACGAGACGCGCCGAGGTGAGTGAACATCGTGCGTTCGTGGTCGGGTGTCACAAAAACCACCGAAGACCCGGTGACGGTCGATTTTTTTGCGAGTTTCGGTACGACCCCGGCGCGGACGAGTTCGTCGTGTAACTCGTCCGCCGCCGAATCGTTTCCGACGGCGCCACAGTACACCGTCTCGATCGTTTCACCGGCGACCCACGCGATCGCGCGAGCGGTGTTCGCCGCGCTTCCCCCTGCGGTTCGAGTACCTCCTTTCGTGTTCGGTGGAGTCACCCTCAGTTCGGGCGACTCCACGAGGTTCATGCTACCGCGTTCCGCGCCGGTTTCCGCAAGAAATTCGAACGAGACGCGTTCGATGATGTCGATCAGCGGATTACCGACCGCATATATTCGTGGACGCTTCATCGTGAACTCCTTTGTTGACATCGGCTACACGTTTGCTTAGTATCTTCACGTCGTATGCCCGTAACTACCAGCCAACAGATCGCCCAGTACTATGAGCATTTTCGCACGATCGATGTGACTTTCACGAAAGAAGTCATCGGCGTCACCCTTTTGAACCCAAAACAAGTCTTCATCAAGTGCCTGGGATACCAGTGGCCCTGCATCGTGTACTCGAGTTCGATGACGGGCGCACGGATAATAACAAATTTAAAGACATCGCTCAAGGATGCGCTCCAAAAGGCCAACAACCACATCTCGCTCCGATTCAGTTTCTTCGATCGCGACAAGGTTGACCCGGTCGCTTTCTTCGTGCCCGCCCGAATACTCGGGATCACTCCGTATAACAAGGAAAAACCCGAGCTGGTATTCCTCGCCGTTCAATTCACTCAGCGGCCCCCGGATGATCTGATCGGCACGCTTGGCGAGCTTCTCGAAGCGAACGTCAACTCAAAAAAACGAAAAGAAGAGCGGATCGTCGTCACCGTCGAAAGCCTAAAAAAGATGGGGATCGCGTCGAAAAACTCGCATATTTTGATTGACGGCGTACCACGCAAGTGTATTCTCCGGGACGTCTCGTTTTCCGGTGCACGGTTTATCGTGTTCGGCGTGGCTAAGTTCATCGTGAACAAACAAGCGATCCTGCACCTGACGCTCGAAGACCCCGACGACACCGTCGATCTTCAGGGCACGATAATCCGATACGAGCCGGTTGAAGGCCGCTCCGATATCGGCGCGTACGCGATTCAGTTCGCGGAGGACGAAATCCCCGTTCAATTCAAGATGAGAATCAACCAACTCTTCCGCGGGTCAAAAAAGAAGAAACCCGGGGCCGACGCAGAGGTGACCAATGGCGCATAACCCGCTCGGAAACATCGTGTATATCTCGGTTCCTGAAGAGCTCGAACGATCTCTCGGTGCGTTTACGCTTGATCCTTCGGTGCTTCTTCCGGTCGAAACGACCGGCCCCGCCGAAAGATGGGATCCCGCCGAGTTGAGTTGGGAGATGATCATCGCCGCGATGCTCAAAATCCTCGCGTACGAACCGGATCACGAAGACGCCGGGTACTACCGAGAATTCATCAACGCGGTAAAACCCGACGTTCTGGAAGAACTGACGAACACGGCGATCGTCAAGGCTCAAAACGAACAGTTCGAGATCGCCGAAGAGATTTTCCGCGCGATCCGCGGCCTTGCGCCCGGAAATCAGCGCACGGCGTTGAATCTCGCGCTCCTGTTCGAACAAAGGGCGGAACACACCGAGAACACCGAATTGCGTATCGAGTTTGAAGAGTCGGCCGCCGAGATATACCATGAGTTAGTTTCGGGCACCGAGGACGTGATTCCGGACGTCAATTTATACGCGGGGTATTTTTTTCTTAAGACACGCGATTTTGAACGCGCGTTGCACCATCTTAGCGCGTACGTCGACGACGGCGATGACGACGAGAAGATTCGCACGACTCGCAAGACGATCGAAGAGGTCGAAGAACAGAATCTCCAGGATACGCTCTTCAAAGAGGCTTATGACTTCATCCGAATGGGGCGTGAAGACGACGGTGTCGCACGCGCCCGTATATTCGTCGAAAAAAACCCCGATATCTGGAACGGATGGTTTCTTCTCGGCTGGGGTTTGCGACGGCTCGAAAAGTACGCGGAAGCTCGTGACGCGTTTCTCAAGGTGGTACAACTCGGTCAAAGTTCGGTCGACACGCTCAATGAACTCGCGATCTGCCTTATGGAACTCGATGAGTTCGCCGAAGCGGAGAAGAATCTGCTCGCAGCTTTGCGGGCCGAACCCGAAAACACGAAGGTAATGGCGAACCTTGGAGTGCTCGCGATGAAAAAGGGTGAGCTCGAAGAGGCGCGGCGGTTCTTCGAGGTAGTGCTTGAGTTTGACCCCGACGACACCCTCACTCAACAGTTGATTTCCCAACTCCCGGACGCCGAATAGCCCGCAGCGTCGAAATTAGTCTTTTTCACACGATTTTTCAGGAATTTCGCTCAAGTATTTCGGCGTTCCGGCCGATACCTTTGATTGGCGAGAGGTCCGGTGTCGTATTGAGTCCGAGACGACACCACTCTCTATTCGTAGTATCGGAATCACCCGGCGCCGGGTTGAGAAAAAAAGGAGGTAAAAAGAAAAAAAACTCACACGCATCTCGCTTCTGTTTGGGGGAACGGCAAGGATGCCGTCCCGAAGAAAAATCACGGAGGAATACATGATCATCAATCACAACCTCAGCGCGATGTTCGCGCAGAGACAGTCCGGCCAGACGGTCGGTCAAATCCAAGGCAACATCGAGAAACTCTCATCCGGTATGCGGATCAACCGTGCGGGTGACGACGCGTCAGGTCTCGCGGTGTCAGAGAAAATGCGAAGCCAAATTCGTGGCTTGAACCAGGCATCGTCGAATGCGGCGAACGGCATCTCGCTCATTCAAACGACGGAAGGATATCTCCAGGAAACAACCGATATCCTCCAGAGGCTGCGAGAGCTCTCGATTCAGGCTTCAAACGGCATCTACACCGCGGAAGACCGTATGCAGATTCAGGTCGAGGTTTCTCAGCTTGTGTCGGAACTCGATCGGATCGCGTCGCACGCGCAGTTCAACGGGATGAACCTCCTGACCGGACGTTTCGGGCGGGAAACCGGAGAGAACGTCGTCACCGCATCGATGCATTTCCACATCGGCGCCAACATGGACCAAAGAGTCCGTGTGTACATCGGCACGATGACCGCGACGGCGCTCGGCATGCGAGATCAACAGGAGATCCTGTCGCTCTCGACTCCTGAAAGCTCGAATCGCTCGATCGGTTTGATCGACACGGCGCTTCGAGCCGTCAATAAACAGCGTGCCGACCTTGGTGCGTACCAAAACCGCCTGGACCTCGCGATTCAGGGAATCGACATCGCAGCCGAGAACCTTCAAGCGTCCGAGTCGCGTATCCGCGATCTCGATATGGCGAAGGAGATGGTCG
>PXBQ01000513.1 GCA_003566875.1 Spirochaetaceae bacterium
CCCGGGATGAAGGCGCACGGCGTTTCGATGATCTTCTCGCACGCGTTCGATGCGCTCGCGGACGTAACGTCAGACCCGCGCATCGCCGAGGCCGCCGAGTACCACTGCCGTGAGGTCACCGATCGGTATCTCAGGCCGGAGTCCGGGCTCGTTCTCGAGTACATCGGCATCGACAACACCGCCTTCGACACGCCGGCCGGCCGCGCGGTCGTCCCCGGCCACGCGATCGAGAGCATGTGGTTCCAGATCCATCAACTCCGCAAACGGAACGATACCGAGCGGATCACACGCGCGGTCGCGGCGATCCGGAGGCACTTCGAACTCGGATGGGACAACGAGTTCGGCGGACTGATGCTCGGTCTCGACGCGGAGGGAAAAACACCGGTTTACTGGCAGTATCACGACACAAAGCTCTGGTGGCCCGCGACCGAGGCGCTGTACGCGCTCCTGCTCGCCCACTCGGTCTGCGGCGAGGCGTGGTGCCTCGAGTACTACCGGCGTATGCGCGACTGGGCGTTCTCGCACTACCCACTGCCCGAGCACGGAGAGTGGCGGCAGAGGCTCGACCGGCGCGGCAGACCGATTACCGAGGTCGTCGCGCTTCCGGTCAAAGACCCGTTCCACCTGCCACGGTCGTTAATTCTCTCGGTCGAGCTGCTCGACGAGATGACCAAGCCGTGAAGCGGCGTGCGCGAGCGGTTACCGTCGTTTGACCCTCCGCGCGCCGAGTTGTAGAATAGTCGGACCGACACGCTGATTCTAGGCGCTTCGCCGATCGGTCGGAATCCTCAAAGGTGTCACTGCAACCGTGATTTTCTCGCGCGGCCGAAACAGAAATATCATCCCGGACGTCGTCTCTCCTGTCTCGTGGAAGCGCACGTTCATCTCGTCGTTTATCGCGCAGATACTCGGTATCCTCGGTTTCTCGTTCGCGATGCCGTTTCTTCCGTTTTTCGTCGCGGAACTCGGCGTCGAGGACGTCGGACAACAGGCACTCTGGGCCGGGCTGGTCCTTTCGTCGGCTGGACTCACGTTCGCGTTGTTCGCGCCGATCTGGGGCGTGTTAGCCGATAAATACGGAAGAAAGCTCATGGTGTGTCGCGCGATGTTCGGTGGCGCGCTTACGATGGTGCTGATGTCGTTCTCCCAGACCGTTCCGCAACTCATTGCGTTCAGGTTGTTCCACGGAGTGTTCAGCGGGACGCTCGCCGCGAGCATCGCTCTGGTCGCGAGCGTGGTACCCCAGCATCGGAGCGGACTGACGCTCGGGATGATGCAGACGGCGGTCTTCATCGGAAACGCGATCGGCCCGTTCTTCGGCGGGCTCGCCGCCGACGCGTTTGGATACCGCATGAGCTTCCGAATCGGCGCGGTGCTTACGTTGCTCGGCGGAATGTTTGTGCTTTTTGGGACGCATGAACGTTTTGCGCGCCCTGATCGCACCGTGCCGTCAGACGCACCGGGATTCAAGGCGATCTTTCTGTTACCGGGATTTGCCGTGAGCGTTCTCGTTATGTTCGGTGTTCGCTTCAGCAACAGCGTCGCCAATCCGTCATTCCCCCTGATCGTGCGCGACTTCCTTGCCGTTCCGACGCGCCTCAACAGCATCACGGGGTCAGTCATGGCAGTGACGGCGGTCGCGGCCGCGGTTTCGAGTGCGCTGCTCGGCCACGCGGGTGACCGAGTCGGTCGACGCGGCGTCTTGATCGCGTGCTGTGTTGGTGCGTGTTTCGCGTCGGCTGGACACTACTTCGCTCAGAGTCTTCCCGTCTTGTTTGCAGTCAGGGTTCTGTTCGGATTCTCGGTCGCGGGAATGCTTCCCGCGGCGAACTCGATGATACACTCGGTCGTCGATACGCGATCGGTCGGTAAGGCGTTCGGACTCGCGACGTCGATCAGCATGCTCGGTATGGCGTTCGGGCCGACGGTCGGCGGGTACCTCGCGATGGGCGCAGGTCTACGTTTCCCATTCCTCGCCACCGCAGTGGGGCAGATAGTTCTCGCGGCCGTCGTGTACTTCTTTGTCCGCGACCGCATCGCGCCTCCACGCGAAGCGGCGGTGTAATAGCTGCGAGGACGGCGCTACCACGGCCATTCGCGGCCGAGATAATCGATCAGCGCCAATTTATCCTCATCGTCGCGCGGTGCGGTGAAGAACGGGATCGCGTACGCCGCCGCGTCTTTCGGCTCGAGGTCCGCGGTATCGTTTTTTTTGCCGCCCATGTACGACCTCACCCAACCCGGGTGGTACACGCGGAACGTGTAACCTTGTGGCCTGAGATCGTTGAAGAGATTCTTGATCCCCATGTTGAGCGCGGCCTTCGACATGCAGTACGCAAACCACGCGTTCCGTTGACTCGCTCCGATGCTACCGGCTTCCGACGAGACAAAGCACAACCTCTTCATCGATCCACGATCGAGCAACGGGAGAAAAGCCTCGACGGTTCGAACTGGACCGAGCGCGTTGACGTCGTACAACCGGTGCATCTCGTCGTAGTCGGGGTTCTCGCGGATCGTGCGTGAATTTGTCCACGTGCTGACACCCGCGTTGTTGATCAACATCTCGAGCCGCGGCGTCGCGGCGGCTATCGCGTCGCGCGCGGAAGCTACCGACTCGGCCGACGCGACGTCGACTGGAACGATCGTCAGCGTGTCCGGGAAACGCTCGGCGAGCTCGTCGAGCTCGTGCCACTCGCTCATGTAGCGTCCCGCAAAGACGCGCCATCCGTTCTCCAGCAGATTCCCGGTCAGACCGTGCCCAAGACCACGGTCCGCGCCGGTCACAAAAACTGTTTTCACGCGCCTGCGCACCACCGCAGCGCGTTCTCGAGCAGCACCTGGTACGACGGTTCGAGCCAGACCTCGAGATTATGTCCGGGAGTGAGCATGCAGACGCGGCCGCGTCCCTCCGTTCGTGTCCATCCTCCGGGCTGCTCGCCGTGTTCGGACCGAGTCGTCAGGAAAACGTCGGCCGCGGAGTCGTCGAACGCCATCATGTAGTGCTCATCGACCGCCGTGAACCGCCCCGCGTCCCCGGTGAGGGGATGGCCGGGTTTCGGCTCGACCGTGACGGGGCACTGCTTTGGATGGCTTTCGAACACGCCGCCCATCAGCGCGCGCAGAGCCGGCGTCTCCTTGTAACCGGCCGAGCCCGAGTGCAGCACGAGCAGCGCGTTTCCGCCCCTGACGAACTCGACGAACGCCTCTTCGACCTCCGGTGCCATCCAGTCGTCGTCGATCGACTCCGACGTGTTGTTCGCCTTCGAGAGGATCACCGTCGAGTAATCTGCCATCCTCTCGGGCGTCCAGTCGCGCGCGTCCTCGATCCAGTCGAACGAAAAACCTTTCGCCGTGAGCGGCTCGAGTCCGCCCCGAACGACTTTGGTCGGATGCCAGTGATCTCCCGATAGTACCAGTGCGTGCATTTCTTCCTCCCGTGGTATTGTCTTTGTAGTGGTGCCGAAATTGTAACCGATCACGCCGTTAAATGCACCGGCCCGAACGGTCTGTTCATTGTTCAATGTGTCGGGCGAGCCGGTCTGCGTCGGTGGTCGAGCGAGCGATCACGTTCAAAAAAAGGCCTTCCACGCGGAGTTCACTCCGAATGTAGTCCAAATCATCCTCCGAATAGTCTCCCCAGACAACGAGGTTTTTTTGCGACAGGATTTTCCGGAGCGTCGGCATCATTTCTTGAATAGTTAACCCGCCCACATCGCGATTAACCTCGATTACCTTCAGGCGTTCGATCTTGAGCAAATCGTCAACCACGAAAAACGATTGTGGGTGGAGGTGGACCAAAGTGTAGTCGTAGCCGGCGCAGATCCGCTCTGCCGCAGGGATGAAAAAATCACGGTAGATCTCGGGTGAGAGGATGGCGGCCAAGTCGTCCTGGAACCAAATGGACGGCCCCGGGGCCCAGAGGTGGTAGAAACCGATCGCGGACCCACCGTGGAAGAGCGGTACCAGGCGTTGCTGGGCGGCGATCACGTCCAGAAAAATATCGGTCACCCGTTCCACGAAGCGGTGCATCGCGACGGGTTGATCGACCAAAGCAAACACCATCTCCGCCTGGCCCATGACCGTGCCGATCATGTCCGTCGGCCCCCGCATGATCGGTTGCCCCACCGGAAACCGACCGTTCGAGAGTGCCACCAGCTTGGATGTGAACTCCAGGTATTTTTTTGCCCACGGGCCGTCGGGATCGAAGCGCAGCGTCTCGATCTGGTCAAGCGATTCCATCCAAGGCTCGGCGGTGAACGCCGCATCGCCGGCGTAAACCGCACACCCCAGAATTGCCTCCATCCACGGGATTCCCGTGTACGGTTCGGCTGTCCAGAAAGCGCTTTGCCCGACTTTCTCGAGCTCACCGAACATGCGCTCGTAATCACCAAGGAAGGCGTCGACGTCGAGCATCTCGGGGGTAATCCGTTTGCCGGGTACCAGGAGCGGACGTGCGGCGGAGAAATGTCGCGCGATGAAGAAATCACCACACCGGAACGACGCGGGTGGAAACGCGACGGGCCGGCGTTCCCAGTACTCCTTATGCAGCGCGATACGCTGCGCGATGCTCGATTCACTCACTGTCGTACCTCCATTGCGCCTTGAGTATACACTCACACGGTCGCGCCTGCACGCGCAGTGCCACGTGTCGGTCAGCGCGAGATATAAACGTAGTACGCCGCGAGCGTATCGTCGCCGAGAAGAAACTCGGCCGTGAGCTCGGTTTCTCCCGCGGGTAGTTCGACCATGAACTCCGCAGCCGCCGACCCTGCCTCGAGCGGAGTCGTGTACTCGGCGCCCGCGACCGTGAGCCGCGCTCCGGTCGCCGCCACCGCGGTGCCTCCCTCGTACAGCGCGTGATCGCTCGCGGCGATCGTGTCGCGCCTCCACTCGATGTCGGGACCTTCGATCCCCGCGGTCACCGCGTACCCCAACTCGCGCGGCCACCGTCTGAGCTCGATACGATACCGACCCGCGGTCTCGACGCGGAGTTCCCAGTACCCGCGGCACCGGAATGCCGCACGGATATGGCCCTGGTTCCACGCGACCTCGCAGGCGTCGTTTCTGAGATCGTGGCTTGTCAGAATCGACTCGCTCCAGCTCTCGCCGCCGATCGCGTGCGGAATCACGCGGTCGAACTGGCGTGAGACGTTTTCCCACCAGGCCTCGTACGCTGCGCGTAACTTGGCGACGACGTCGGAGTGTTCGCCCGAGACATCGTGACGTTGAGCGGGGTCCGTGCGGATGTCGTACAACTCAGTTCCGTCGATCAAGCGCCACCGGTCGGTCATCGTCGAGCTCATGCGCCACTTGATTGGGTACGCGACGCGCTGCGAGTCGGTCACGATTACTCGATCGGGCCATTCGGACGGCACGTCCCCCGAACTGCCGGAACGGATCAACGGTACGAGGCTCCGGCCGTCGAATGACCGCTCCGGGGGCGGCGCGATACCGCAGAGCTCGAGCATCGTCGGCATGAAGTCGACGTTCGCCGCGATTCGGTTCACGTCGTAGCCGTGCGCGATCTCGCCCGCCGGGTAGCGGAGAAAAAACGGTACACGGTGACCGCCGTCGTACGGCGATCCTTTGACGCCGCGCCGTCCGGCGTTGTAGCCGTCGAGCACGTGTCCGTCCGAGTCGACGCGCGCGCCGGCGCTCGTCCCGTTATCGGTCATGAAGATCAGGACGGTGTTGTCTTCGATCCCGAGCGCGCGCAGGTGCGCTCGCAGCTTCCCGAAGTTCTCGTCGATGTTTGTGATCATGCCGTGAAACCGCGCGCGAGCTTCGCTTTCCGCGCCGCGATAGAGATCGGCGTACCGGTCCTCGACGTTGTACGGGCTGTGCGGCGCGTTTGTCGGGACGTAGCAGAAAAACGGAGAGTCTTTGTGGTCGCTGATGAACCGCATCGCGAGATCGAACCAGACGTCGGTGCAGTAGCCTTCGAACCGGCGAGGGCGGCCGTTCACGAAGTACGTGTCGTCGAAGTAATCGTTACCCCAGAAATCCGGCGTCTGCGTGATGCCGCCTCCACCGTGCACAACCGCGCTTTGAAAGCCGCGGTCGTGAGGGCGGTACGGGTACGTGTCGCCGAGATGCCACTTCCCGAAGATGCCGGTCGCGTAGCCGCTCTCGGCGAGCGCCGTCGGGAGCGTCCACTCATCGTCGCGCAACAGAGACCGGCCGCCGATCGTGTGCCACACGCCGGTGCTGTTCGCGTAATGCCCGGTCATGAGCCCCGCGCGCGTCGGCGCGCACGTCGGTCCGACGTGAAAGTCGGTCATCCGTGCGGCTTCGCCCGCAAACGTGTCGATGTTCGGCGTCGTCACGTGAGGATGCCCCGTGAACCCGAGGTCGCCGTATCCTTGATCGTCGGTCAGAACAAAGACGATATTCGGTCGATTCATTGGTTGTCTCCTTTCGTTCTCCTCGGGCCGCCGCATACGATTGAAGCGCTCTTTCCTCAGGGTAGCCGACCGG
>PXBQ01000365.1 GCA_003566875.1 Spirochaetaceae bacterium
AGCGAAGAGATGTACGTCGGGAACACGCGGCGGTTGCACGAAGGGCGGATTATGGTCGTGGTCAGGGGCGACGGGGAGCCGGGAGATATCGTTCTCACCGCCGCGGTCGACGGCGTCCCGGCCGCAAGCACGACGATCACGGTCTAAGGGCGGTACTCCGCCCTAAACGCGGTCCTCCGCCAAGAAGGCGGTACTCCGCCCTAAACGCGGTCCTCCGCCCTAGACGCGGTACTCCGCCAAGAGGGCGGTAGCCTCGGCAAAGGCAGGTTCACTCGGCGGTGAGTTGGACGGTTCGGGCACGCGAAACGAAAGGGATACGGTAGTACCGACTCCTTTCTCACTCGTAAGGTTCAACTCGCCGCCGATTTTCCGGAGCAGATCTCGGCATAACACCAATCCCAGACCGACCCCTTCTTCGCCGTTCGTACCGGTCGTGGAACGTCGCCGTGTGAACTTCAGGACGCTCTCCGCGGTGTTTGCGTCCATACCGATTCCGTTATCGATCACCTGCACGATCAGGGTGCCGTCATTGCGTTCGGTCGTGACCGAGACGGTGCTTTCGAAATAGGAGAACTTGATCGCGTTCGAGACAAGGTTGCGGAGAATCGTCTGGAGGACATTGGGGTCGACGCGCATCTGAGAGTCGGCGGGTACCGCGTTCCGGAGAGAAACGCCCTTCAGCCGTGCCTGGCTCTCCAACATCTCAAACACGCTCCGGGTTACGCCGTGAAGATCGATCACGTCGGTCCCAAGCGCCATCGACTCGTTCTGTGCTTTGCCCCATTCCAAAAGACCGTTCAGAAGGAGCATGGTCTTCTCGCCGGCCCGGATGATCTCGCCGAAGACGTCCGTGACGGACAGAGGGTGTTTGTTCTTGATCTCGTCGTGCATGATGTTCAACAACGAAACCATACTCCCCAATGGGCCGCGAAGATCGTGCCCAATTATCGAGAGAAGCCGTTGACGAAAGTCCAGACCTCTGACGATGGCTTCGTAGTTCCGCGCGTTTTTCAGCGTCAGGCTACAGATACGCGCTATCGACTCGATCAGATTGCGGTACGACTCGTGGTAGCCGTCGGTCGCGAACTCCGAGATGAAAAGCAGCGCGATCCGTTCGCCCGAGAAGTCAAATGGCACGGCAAACCCGCTACCGTGTACGGTCACGGTATGGACATCGGACAAGGAACGGCACATCGCTATCGTATCGGGGTCGGCAATCGCCTCTTCGTGATCAACGTAGTTCACGCCGACCGGCGCTCCGTCGAAAAACCGCACGAGAGAAGCCTGCTCGGGCGCAAAAAGCGTAATGAATAAATGGAGCAACTGCTGGAGGATTTGCGCCTCGGTCTGGAAGTGACTCAGTTGAACCAGCAGATCGAGTGCCATCGCGTAGTCGGCGGTCACATCACGCGTGGGCTGCCGACGCGTCGGGAGTTCCTTGTTCGGAGTTTGTTCGATCTCGGAAAAAACGGAATCGGCAAACGTGTCGAAGTAGCTCATGCCGACGGGGATTCGTGCGACCGGAAGACCGAGCACTTCACCGATCCGGGACAAAGACGCGTTTATGTCGGGCTCTATCAGCGTATCGATCAAACAAAGACTTCCCACTGAGTCGTGAAAGAAGTCCCGTAGATCGGTAGACGCGAAACCCCATTCGGCGGTACGTTCCGGCCACCGCTTGAGCCACTCCGAGCTCATCAGATACGCGCCCTCGCCGATCAGGTTCTCGAGGACCGGCGCCGGCGCGACCATACTCAGACATCCACCCGCAGGAAGCGTACCGGACGCGCGCCCGCCGCTCTCACGGAGTGCGGCGTGGTACGGGCAGCCGGGACCCACTATGTATACATTCTCCGTCGCTTCGTCGGTGCCGCAGACCGAACGCGGCGATTCGACGGCGGTCGAGTCGCTCCTCGGTGCCGCGAGCGCGTCCGGCCGGGAGTGAACGCAACACGGGCGGAACACGTCCAGAGTGACGTTTGCGGTCAGGCCACGGCGGTTGAGATAGTCCGCCGTTTCGGCGTGGAAGTTCCCACAGACGTGACAAACGATACGCTCTTTCACGAAAGTTTCTCCTCTCACGAAAGGCGGCCGATCGGATAGCCGCCCCACGTACGGACCGCGTCGGCGATATGGTCGAGGGTCGACTCATCGACGCTGTAGTGAATCTCGCCGTGGTTGTCCGAAAGCACAAAGCCTCCTCCGGAAGCCGCGGCGCCGATCGCACGCTTGACCTCCCCCTCGGCATCGTCTTTGGACCAACGCCGCATCGATATGCCGTCCAGATTTCCCAGGACCGTCAGCTTGCCGGCGCACTGCTTTTTGGCTTTAACGAGATCTTCGAGAGAACTTGTCCCGATCATGATACTCTTCGTCCCGACGACCGAGTCGACCAGTCCAAGACATCGCCCCGACGCAAAATGCGTCGCGACGGGGCCGTGGATCTCGCCGATCGTGCGGCACGCGGTTGGATACGATAGTTCGCGGTAAATGTCGCGAGGGATCGTGTCCGGTGACGACACCGGATCAAAGTAGCATATCGCGGTCGCGCCCGCGTCGAGTTGTGCGTTTGCCCAACGGACGCAGAACTCCGTATTGACCTCCATGAGTCGATCAAATCGAGCGCGGTCCCCGTGGAGAAGGTCCAGATAACTCGCAAATCCCATCTGCATGACCGGCAGAGAAAACGGCGACATGACTACGCCGATAATCGGAGCGTCATCCTGGACACGGGTTTTCATGGTCCGGATTGCGGTCAGACTCCGGGTCAGACAACTCGTCGAGTACACATCCGGGACGGCGAGGGTATCGATATCTTCCAGCCGCTCGATCACGAGAGAGCCGGCATTCGGCGGCCCATCGTCGATAAAATCAACGTGCGCGCCCATCGCCTCAACTTCCAATGCCGCGTACGTGAAGGCGTACAGGCAGTCGTGGCCGTAACGCTCTCGCATCCGGCACTGTCCTTCGGCAATCGCCTCGGCGTCGCCAAAATAGTCACGGATCGACATTCCCAACGCCCGTGCGCCGTGGGTCGTCAACAACAGGAAAAAGGGAACCCGGTCGCCTTCTTGAAACGAAAGCGTGGTGAGCACGCGTTGTAACGAGGTCATCGGTGTGGTTGAGCTCATACTCCGACCCCGGTGACGGTGTCGATGAGCGTCAAAGCCTGAGACGCCGTTCGGCCCATCGCGTCGGCGCCGACCTCGCGCCACAGGTTCTCATCAAAACGGAACGGCGCGCCGCCGACGATGACCTTCACCGGAAGGCTCTCGGCGTGTATCGCCGCACAAAGACGCTCTATCCGAAGAGCCGACGACACCATCAAACATGAAAGCAGCAATACCTCCACGGTTCCCGTTCGGACAGTAGCTATCGCGTCGTGGAGAGTGAGCCGTCCCAGATCATGTACCCGGCAGCCCCCGTTTCTCAGCACGCTGTGGACTAGTTGTTTCCCGAGTTGGTGACGATCCTCGAACACGCCCAGAGCAACGGACGGATCGCTCCGTCGGTCGGCGTGACTCTCGGGCAAAACCGAAAGCGACAACTCTTCGCAGATCCGCCCCGCCATGTACACTTGCGACAAAGAAAGCTCGCCGGCCTCCCACCTCTCGCCGATACGATCCATGACCGTCATCACGACGTTCTCCATGAACTCGACCGGCCCGAGCGTGTTCACGCCGGCCATGAACACCTTCCGGACCAGTCCCCGATCTACGGCAAGCAAGGCGGCCTGCAGGGCATCGACCTGTTCATCCGATCTCACACCTGTCATCTTTCCGCGGGTTCCTCCGCCACCGACGAGAGCGCCGTGAGCTCCTGCTCGCGGAAGATGCTGCGCGTATCGAGGATGATCACAAACTCATCGTCTCGCCGCCCGATCCCCCGGATGAACTCCCTGTCCGCTTTCGAGCCGATCGCCGGAGCGTCCTCGATCGAGGAGTCCTCGATATCGACGACCTGTCGCACCGCGTCGGCGGTCGCGCCGACCGAGAGCACCCCGCTCTCGAACGGCACCTCGAGCACGATGATCATCAGCCGCTCTTCGCCCTGCTCCCCGGTGAGTCCGAGCTTCTTCTTCAAGTCGATCACCGGTAGCACCGAGCCGCGGAAGTTGATCACCCCGAGCATGAACTCGGGCATCCTCGGGATCCGCGTGATCTCGGTGAACTCGACGACCGTCTGCACGTGCGCGACGTCGACCGCGTACTGTTCGCGTCCGAGCACAAACGTCAGGTACTGATCCTCTGTGCCGCCCGTCGTTTGGGCGGCGGTTTCCATCTCTTCTGTATGCGTCATGTCAGCGCTCCTTAGAACTCCTCGAATCCCGCGTCGTCGGCGTCCTTCCCGTCACCACGCGAATCGATCGCGAGCGTGATCCCGGTGGAGCCCTGACGACCGGCACCCGCGGCCTGCTCCGGCGTGCGCGTTTGGCCGCCAGGTGCGGTGCCCGCGAGAGCCTTCGGCCTCGCTCCGGCACCGTTGCCGGCACCATGGCCGTTGCCGCCGTTGCCCGCGTGGTGCGCGCCTGTCGGTCCCTCTATTGCGCGCCGTTGATCGTCGATCTTGAAGAACGAGATCGTCTGCTGCAGTTGGTCGGCCTGGCTCGAGAGCTCCTCGCTCATCGACGCCATCTCCTCCGACGCCGAGGCGTTCTGCTGGATCACCTGGTCGAGCTGCAGGATCGCTTTATTAATCTGATCGGCTCCGCTGTTCTGCTCCGAGCTCGCCGCGCTGATCTCCTGCACCAGATCCGCGGTCTTCTGGATGTCCGGCACCATCTTCTCGAGCATCTCACCGGCGCGTCCTGCGACCTCGACGCTGCGCGAGGAGAGCTCGCTGATCTCTCCGGCGGCCACCTGGCTGCGCTCGGCGAGCTTCCGCACTTCAGATGCCACGACCGCAAAGCCTTTCCCGTGCTCGCCTGCTCGCGCGGCCTCGATCGCCGCGTTCAGCGCCAAGAGGTTCGTGTTCCGCGCGATCTCCTCGATGATCGTGATCTTCTGCGCGATCTCCCTCATCGCCTGCACGGTCTCGCTCACCGCCTGGCCCCCGGCCACCGCGTCCTCGGCCGACTTCTTCGCGATCGACTCGGTCTGCGCCGCGTTGTCGGCGTTCTGCCTGATATTCGAGCCCATCTCTTCCATCGAGGACGAGACCTCTTCGGCCGCCGCGGCCTGCTCGGTCGCGCCCTGCGACATCTCTTGCGCGGTCGAGCTCATCTGCTGAGAGCCCGCGGCGACGTTGTCGGACGCGCCGCGTACGCTGATGACGGTCCGCTTCAGGTTCTCGGCCATCTCGCGCAGAGCCTCGGCGAGCACGCCGATCTCGTCTTTTTGGTTGACATCGAGTGTCCCGGTCATGTCGCCACCGGCGAGCCGCCGAGCGAACACGACCCCCGCGGATACCGGTTTCGTGATCCCCCGCGTGAGCGTGATCCCGAGCGCAAGCGCAAGAACGACACCGAGGATGATGCCGACGACGACCATAGTAAACGCGTTGCGCGCGGCAGCAACCGCTTCTTCGACCGATTCGGCGGCGATCCGCTCATTGATGTGAATGATTTCATCGAGGATACCCATCGCCTCGTACATCTCGGTCGCAATTGGACCGGTTACCAGACGCGTGATGTCATCCCGGAGTCCATCCGCGTCTTCGGCGAACTCGATCATCTGGTAAAAGATATCGAACACACGATCGGACGCCGGGATCAGCACATTCACAAACTCATTCTGCGCGGCCGCAGTGTTTCCCGCGCGCGCGAGCGTACGGATCCGCCCGGCGGCCTCGTGGAACTCGTTGTGCGGCCGATGCACGTCACGAATAAGCGCCTGAATCTGGGGATTGTCGGTCGAGAGTGTGGCGAGCCATCGACCGAAGTTGCACGCGGTCGGATCGTCCCCGCCCTCAAACTCCTGTCCGGTCATCAACATCATCGCCGCATCGAGTTCCAACGCGTAGTGGTCACCACGGAACTGCTGAATGTCCGAGACAAACTGAGCCGGGTCGAGAATCCCGATCCGCTCAAACGCAGTGTTTCGCTCGAGCCATTCGTTGTTCAGCGCCGCAACCTCCTGGATTTCCTCGCCAAAGCGTCGACTCAACCGCTCCTCTTCTTCAGTCGCCGGAAGCGTGAGGAAGTACTCCCACGCTTCCCAGAAATCCGCACGAGCGCTGTTAAAGTTTCGCAGGTAACCTTGCCGCTGCTCCACGGTGAGCAACTCCGAGAGCAAAGTACGCTGCGCGACGAGTACTTCCTCCAGCCCAATCTCCGTCTCGAGCAGTGACTGTATACTCGGAAGCCTCACGACTCCGATTTCATCGATGTTGCGGTTCAACCGCTGAACACTGAGCAGCCCAACTCCGCCGACGACCCCGACGATCGCGGCGACGATCAGGAACCCGCCGATCATCTTCACGCCTAACTTGATGTTCTTCATACCCCACCCCTTTCCGGTTCAGTTTCGCTCGCGGTCG
>PXBQ01000395.1 GCA_003566875.1 Spirochaetaceae bacterium
CGGCTCCGACGGGCGAACGATCCGTATGGCTGCGTCTAACTCCACGTTCCGCGCGCTCGCGCACCACGTTCGTGGCATCGTGTCGCACGACGCGACGAAAAAAATCTTCCGGACGGCGCTCGCGCGCGTTCTCGCCGGTGACGGGCCGCTCCGGGCGACGTACCGCGACCCGGTCACCGAGCGATACTTCGACACGACGATGTTCACCGCGGGCAACGGTGAAGTGGCGGTGGTGCTGTTCGATGTAACCGAGACGGTGGCTTCGGTGCGACGGCTGCGCGATACGCTCGAAGAGCGTGAAGTCCTTCTCCGCGAGGTTCACCATCGCGTCAAGAACAACCTCAACGTCGTGATGAGTCTGTTGAGCCTACAGGCCGGTGCAACCGAATCAGAGAGCGCGCGCGACGCGCTCTCGGTCGCGACGGGGCGGGTACGGTCGATCGCGACGATCCATCACCTGATCAGGGACAACGAGAACTTCGCACACGTCGACGTAGCCGAGTACACCGAGAATCTCGTCGCGAGCGTCATTAGCTCGATCTACCCGGACCGCCCCCGATTGGTGCCGGTCTGCGACGTCGAATCGATCACGATCAACGTCGACGCGCTCAAGACGTACGGCCTTATCGTGAACGAGCTCACGACGAACGCGGCGCGGCACGCGTACCCGGACGGGGAAGACGGTCGCTTGAGCGTGACGCTTCGGCGGGTCGGAGTTACCGGTGCGCGCCTTGTGGTACAGGACGACGGAATCGGGTTCAAGGACGCGCGTGGCTCCGGTCGGACAAACGGGTTCGGCCTGTCGCTCGTCGAAGCACTCGTCGCCGATTTGAAAGGCACGATCACGATCGACTCGAGTTCGGGAACGACCGCCACCGTAACGTTCGAACTGCCGGCCTGACGGTTGCGTGAGTCGAGCGAGAACGGCGAGAGACGAGTTGACGCAGAAGCCTTCTCCGGAGGAGATTACCGTATGCGCACAACTGGTTTCCTGTTAGTCGTGATCAACGTGATTCTCGCGATTATCCTCGCGATCCTGTTGTTCGGCCTTATTCGCCTCGATACACCGGAGCGCGCCACGGCCGACCCGCGCCCGACGCCCGATACGGAGATCGACCGCCCGGCGTCCGAGAGTCGCGCGGTGATCGAGGCGGCGCGCCGCGAATCGGTTCCGGTGGCCGAACGCGACGTCGTCGCTGCGTTAATCGCGAACCCCGAGATCATCCCGTTCGAGCCGGTCCTTGGCGGCACGATGGGGTTCTACGCCCCCGAGAACGTCACGGTCTTGAACGACCGATGGGTGTACGCGGTGTTTGAGGACGGCCACGTCGCGGGCGCGATGTTGATCGAGTACGCAGCGACCGCGGACGGCATCGTCTGGTCGGTACTCGACGCCGCTCTCGACGAGTAGTCTGCACCTCACGTGCCGCCGCCGGACGCGTGTTCGAGTCGCTCGAGCGTGCGCATTACGGGAAGCGCGTGTGCGTCGAGTTCGATTTCACGGTAGATCGTGACGGCCTGCCGGTACGCCGAGATTGCCTCACCGGGGCGACCGCGCCTTTCGCCGATCTCACCGAGCACGACGTACGCCTGAGCGAGCCTCCGGTTCGAACTCCCGGCGCGCAGATGTTCGATCGCCTGCCGGACGAACCGTTCGGCCTCGTCCAATCGGCCCATCCGATGCAACACGCGCGCAAGCTCGGTACCCGCCATCCCTGCCCCGGTCAAAGAGCCCGCAAGAGCGAAGTTCTCGAGCGCATTCTCGAAAAAATCCACAGCTTCCGTGAGGTCTCCGCGGTTGGCGTGCATCAACGCGATATTGAACGATGTGTTCGCGAAGTCGTGCGCATTGCCGGTCTCGCGGTACGACTCACGCGAAACGAGGTACTGTTCAAGCGCGGCGTCGGCGTCACCGAGCGCGGCGTAGTAGTTGCCACGGATGCGGTGAACGGTCCCGACTCCGTCGAGGTGGTCATTCTCGACGTAGATCGGCAACGCGCGGTCGAGCAACGACGGCACGTCGGCGAGTTCGCCGTACTTGTACCGGACCATCGCGGACTCCGAGAGTGCTTCGGCGAACACCAGACGATCCACAATCTCCGCCTCGCGCGCAATCACCTGATCCAGAACGTCGATCGCGGCCTTGAGTCTACCGGTTCGGTGGTGAATGTTCCCGACGACCAACAAAGCACGGACCGCTGAGGCTTGAAGGCCGGCATTGTCGAACGCGTGCGATGCATCGTGAAAGGACAAAACCGCGTCATCGAACCGGCCGGCCTCGTGGTCAAGAACACCGAGAGAGTAGCTGAACTCTCCGCTCGACGCGGAGTCGCCGTTCTTGTCTGCCGTCTCGCGTCCGTAGACGAACAACCGTCGCGCCCGCGCGGTGTCCGCCTCTCGCGCCGCGATCACAGCAAGGACGTACACGTGAGCGAGTCGCTCGGAAAACTCGATCCGCTCGAGAACCGGAATGACCTCATCGATCGGCGTGGCCGCAAGTCCCCGGATACTGTCCGAGTCCGGATCGATCGGAAACGCGGCTCCGGCCGCAAGAACGAGCAACGCAGCAATAACCAACGTCCGGAGTGTCGTACAGCAAGGTAGGTTTTTTTTACGGGTCACAAGGCACCTCCCAATGGCGCCGCTCACACGCTCATCGTGCGAATGAGCGCGGCGATCAGCGCGGCGCAGTACGCGCCGGTGAAAATGGAAAACACGCGAGAGATGGCGCCCATCGACGGCCCTTTGGTCGCGTGTGAGAAACCGCGTCGTGCCATAGTCCGGTACGTCGGAAACGCGACGATGACACCGATCGCTCCCGCCACGGCCGACGCGATCGGCAGAACCCCATACGCGCCGAAAGCGATCAGCGCACCGAACGCAAGAGCGCCAAGAACGTACACCAGAACGGCGCTCGCTCGCTCGCCGACGACAATCGAAAGGGTCAGCCGGCCTCCGGCCGTGTCGCCCTCTATATCGCACGTATTGTTGACGGTGAGAATCGAAGCGATCAAAAGAAACGACGGAAGCGTCGCGAGCGCCACCCGGACGGTCAGCTCGCCGGCTGCGACGTACACGGTGATGAGAATCAGAACGGTTCCGAGAAATCCACCGGCAAAGACCTCACCAGCCGGGGTAGACGACAACGGTACGGGCCCGCCGTTGTAGAAAAACCCGACCGCCATGCAGAGCGCACCGGCAAAAACGACCGGCCAACCCGAGAGGTATCCGAGAACGAGCCCGAGCACCGCCGCGATCGCGAACAACCCCATCGCGACCAGAAGCGCAAGCCCCGGCGCGACGCCTTCGTGCACGAGAACCTTGTCGCTCTCACGATTTGAATCGCGGGAATCGACACCTTTCTCGTAATCGAAAAACGAGTTGAACGCGGTAGTTCCCATATCGACGCACAAGGTCGCCGCGACCATGATGAGAAATCGGTCCAAGAAGAAACGAGGGAAAAAGTACAGGCTCAGCAGAGCGCCGATTACCAACCCGGACACGCTAATTATCTTTGTGCGAATCTCGACGATCCGCGCGAACTGCCGTAGAGTCATCGTCCTATCACGATACCGCGTTCTGACGCCGCAGTCGAGCCGGTTACTGCGAAAAAAGGAGAAAATCAGGCGAAGTATGCGAGTGAAATTCTCATTTGCTTTTCCACAGAACCTGGATTATCCTGTACGTGAAGGTGCAGGCGCACGATGACGCAGACATCGAGTTGGACGACGACGGCGGGATGCCCGCCGAAGGAGAAAGTATGGCGATTGTAACGATTTCACGCCAGATGGGCAGCAAAGGTGATGCGGTCGCGGAAGTTTTGGCCCGTGAGTTGGGATATCGGGTTTTCGACAAGAAAGCCATAGAAGACCTTCTCCAAAAACACGGGGTCGACGCGGAAGGCCTCGAGAGGTACAACGAGAAACGGCCGGGACCGTTCGAGTTCTTCTCGTCAGAAAAAGATCGATACATCCATTATCTTAAAATGGTCGTGATCGAAGCCGCTTTGGACGACAACTGCATTATCATCGGCCGAGGAGCGCAGAATATCCTGCGCTGTGTCCCGAGCGCCGTGCACATCAAGTTCATCGCACCGTTCAAGATGCGCGTGAAAAACGTCGAAGAGCGCTTCGGCTGCGACGAGAAACACGCGAGCTCGATCATCAAACAGAGCGATCACGATCGGAACGGGTATCAGAAGTACTTCTTCAACGTGAACTGGGATTCTCCAGACCTGTACGACGCGGTCTTGAACACCGCGTCGTTCGAGCCGGAGATGATGGTCGAAGTAGTGAAGGGACTCGTCGCGACGCGAGAAAAGAAGGTCGAGGCGGGAACGACGCTGCTCAATAATATGCTCCAGGGCCAATCGGTCTCCGGTAGAATCCTGTTCGAAGACGCTGTTCCGGTCCGGTTTCTCGAGGTCGAGATCCGTGGGTCGACAATCGTGCTGCGCGGTGTCGTCGACTCACCGGCTCACGTGAAGTTGTGCGAGGACTCCGCACGAGCTGCGGCGCCGGGTGTGGAGATCATCTCCGAGATCGCGGTCGTCGAGAGCTTCCACACGATTATCTGACGTCAGGGTCGCCGGTCTCACTCGGTTCCGGGGTCGATCCAACCGCCGGCTCGTTCGACCGCGCGTTTCCAACCGGCGTACAGTCTCGAGCGTGTGGAATCGTCGACGTTCGGCGTAAACTCACGCTCTTCGCGCCAGATCTCCGATATCTGTTTCTTGTCGGACCAAAAACCGGTTGCGAGCCCGGCGAGGTACGCCGCGCCGAGAGCGGTCGTCTCGGTCACGACGGGCCGTGAGACCGGTAGGCCCAGAATGTCGGCCTGAAACTGCATCAGAAAATCATTGACACACGCGCCACCGTCGGCGCGCATCACGTGCGCGGAAAGGCCGGAGTCGGCGCGCAACGCGTCGAGTACGTCGCGACTCTGGTACGCGATTGACTCGAGCACCGCGCGAACGATATGGCGACGGTCCACACCACGCGTGAGCCCGAACAAGCCGCCGCGCGCGTACATGTCCCAGTACGGAGCGCCGAGCCCGACGAAGGCCGGCACGAAGTACGCGCCGCCCGCGTCAGGAACTTGCGACGCGATTCCCTCGGTATCCGACGCCGATTGGATCAACCCGACCTCATCGCGTAGCCACTGCACCGCGGCGCCCGCGACAAAGATGCTTCCCTCGAGCGCGTACTCGGTCTCACCGCCGATCTGCCACGCAATCGTCGAGAGCAAACCGTTCCCCGAGCGCATGAGCTCGCACCCGGTGTTCATCACGACGAAACACCCTGTTCCGTACGTGTTCTTCACCATTCCCGGCTCAAAACAGACCTGGCCGAACAGCGCGGCGTGCTGATCACCGGCAATCGAGGCGATTGGAAGCTCGCACTGCTCGAAAACCCCCGGCGCCGTCGTGCCGTATACCTCGCTCGAGGAGCGGACCTCCGGCAGCATGGCCCGAGGGATCCGGAGCTCCGAAAGGATCGTCTCGTCCCAATCGTGCCGAGCGATGTCGTACAGCATCGTCCGCGACGCGTTCGTCGCGTCGGTCACGTGCAACCGACCACCGGTCAGATTCCAGACGAGCCACGTGTCGACCGTTCCAAACGCGAGCTCGCCCGCCTCCGCCCGGCGTCTCAACCCCGGAACGTTCTCGAGAAGCCATGCGATTTTTGTCCCCGAGAAGTACGCGTCGACGACAAGCCCGGTGGCCGACCGGATGTGCTCGGCAAGTCCCCTCTTTTTCAGGTCGTCGCAGATCGTTGCGGTACGCCGGCACTGCCACACAATCGCGTTGTGCACGGGTTTGCCGGTCTCCCGGTCCCAGATGAGCGCCGTTTCGCGCTGATTCGTGATGCCGATCGCGTGAACGCGACTCGGAGAGACGCCCGCTTTCTCGAGCACCTCGTGCATCACGTCGCGTTGCGAGCCCCAGATATCTGCCGGGTCGTGCTCGACCCATCCTGCCCGCGGGTAGATCTGACGAAACTCCCGCTGTACCGATTCGCGGATGACACCTCGGTCATCGAACAGAATCGCGCGTGAGCTCGTCGTGCCTTGGTCGAGACTCAAGATGAATTTCTCGCTCATAAGGTTCCCCCTGTATAAAGGCCTACCGCTCGACGGTCCGCGTCGCGACGACGTTGACGCCGGACTCACGGAAGTTTTCGATCAAAACGTCACCACGCTTCACGGGCGCGCGAAGCGACAGCGTGTAAACGGCGCGAAGAAGCTCGTCGATCAACTCAACCGGGATCGATGCGTCGGTTCTCACGGGAATCCGTGCAATCGTGCGCGACCCGACCGGTGCGGTGGCGGTGACGATTCGTTTCGGCGCGAGGTACTCCTCGCGGCCGTACTGTTCGCCGCGCGCGCACTTGTTTCCGGTGATCTCGACCTCGCCCGGTGCGGTCTCGGTTACGGTCAATCGGCACCCGATCGGGCACGCGATGCAGACC
>PXBQ01000452.1 GCA_003566875.1 Spirochaetaceae bacterium
AGCGGCACGACGAGAAACGCCGCGACGATCGAGACGAGAATGCCGATGAATCGAAAAGCCGTTCTCGCGGGACTCATTTTGGCTCGAAGAACGCCTCGACGCTCGCGATGTGTTCTCTTCGCGTGACGATCACGATGTCGTCACCGGGTTCGATGCTGTCGGAACCGGTCGGGATGATAGTCACGTCGTCACGTACGATAAAAACGATGAGCGTATCGGGTGGAAATCTCGTGTCCACGAGAGTGTTATGCGCGATCGCGGACCGTTCGTCGACCATGAACTCTACGATCTCGGCTCGCCCGCCCGCGATCGTGTAAAGCGACCTGACATTTGAACGTCGGATGATCTTGAGAATCGCGTTTGACGTGCTCGTTTTGGGGCTGACGACGACGTCGATGCCGAGGCTCGTAGCGATATTGACGTAGCTGTTGCGGTTTACGAGCGCGATCGTCCGTCGCACACCGATTTTTTTGGCGTACACGGCCGTCACGATGTTCAGTTCCTGATTATCGGTCGTCGCGATCATCAGATCGTTGTCCATGAGTACCGACTCGTCGAGCGTATTCTCGTCGGTGAAGTCCGCGTTGAGAACCAGCACGTCGGGGTACGCGGCAGACAATTGTTTGCACCTCTCATAGTCCTTCTCGACGAGCGTGATCCGGAGCGCCGGCACGCGGAAAAAGAACCGGAAACGGTTCCGTTTTTTGTGTTCGTTCTTGCCGCCGTTCGGGAGAAGGTCGGAGATGATCGTCGTGCCGATTCGACCGCCGCCGAGAATCAGGATCCTTTTGATGTCGGTTTTCTTCTTGCCCGCTCTGGAAAAAAGCAACTCGAAGTTCTCGGCCGACGCGGCGACGTACAAGGTGTCGCGCTGCCGTACTACCGAATCACCGGTAGGGATAATCGTCGCGTCGTCTCGTACGATCACGGTTACGAGGAACTCGACCTCGGCGGCCTTGCGGATGTCGGCGATTTTTTTGTCTCGGAACGGAGAGTTTTCATCGATCGTGATGTCACGGATCTGGAGAACCGAGTTTTCGAACGCAATCACGTCGCTCATTGCACCGTGCCGCACGGCGTCGAAAATCAACCGAGCGGCCTCGATGTCCGGGTTGATTATCCGCCGGATTCCGAACAGGCCGCCCTCGGGACCGACGGCCCCTGTGTAGCCGAGATTTCGTACCCGGGCGATCGTGAACGGTTTCTTGAAGTTCGACGCGACGAGGCCGCACGCGACGAGGTTTAACTCGTCCGACTCGGTGATCGCGACGAAAAAATCCGCCTCTTCGGAGTCGGCGCCTCGAAGCGTTTCGATCTGGTTGCCGTCGCCGTTGACGACGAGACAGTCAAGCGCATTGTCGGCCTGCCGCGCGACGGCCGGGTCTCGCTCTATAACCACAACGTCGTTGTTCTGTTCTATTAGCTTTTGTGCGAGAAGGAACCCGCCCGATCCTGCGCCTACGATCACGATTTTCATGAGCAGTGAAGCGTACCAGTGGCGGGTTCGGGTGTCAACGAAAAAGGTCGTATCAAAATGAAAGTCACCGAGTACCCAAAACTCCCGATTCACGGTACGATACCCAACGCCTATGTGGAGAAAAAACAAAAAACTCGAGTTCAGCACCGTAACGACGCGCGGAGGCGACACCGGCGACAGTTTTCTTTACAGCGGTGAGCGGCGCGGCAAGGACGATCCCGCGTTCGAGACCGTCGGCGAGATCGACGAGCTCTCGAGCCGGCTCGGCGTCGTGAAGGCGCGAATGCGCGCGGTCGAAAACCGGTTCGCGACCGAGATCGCGTCGATCCAGGGCGAACTCCAGCGCGTCGCGTCGATGGTCGCAACGCGGCCCGACCACGAGCTCGCTCAGACGATCAAGAAGATCAGCGACCGCGACGTCGATATCGTCGAGAAGCGCGAAGCCGATCTGCTCGCGTCGGTCGAGATCGCCCCGGTATTTGTGCTTCCCGGCGAGATCGGTGAGCTCTCGGCGTTAATCGACGTCGCGCGCGCGGTGTGCCGCCGGTGCGAACGCCGGATTGTCACAACGATTCGTGACCGCGCGCTGCCGCGGCCGGACCTCCACGCATGCCAGCGGTACCTGAACCGTCTTTCGGACTATCTGTTCATTCTTGGCCGGTACGTCGAGCAACATCATCGGATGTAACGTGCCATACGCGCGGTCCCGGGCCGCGCTCGACGCCGTCGCGGGCCTAAAAAAAGGAGTCTTCCATGGCAAAAAAACACCCAAATATCGTCTACATTCACTCGCACGATACGGGCCGTTTCATCGAGCCGTACGGATATCCCGTCTCGACGCCGAACCTCGCGCGTTTCGCCGAGAACGCCATCGTGTTCCGGAACGCGTACTGCGCGTGCCCGACGTGCTCGCCGAGCCGCTCGGCGCTTTTGACCGGCATGTATCCACACTCGGCCGGGATGCTCGGCCTCGCACACCGTGGTTTTTCGATGCCCGACTACTCGCGGCACGTCGTGAACGTGCTCGCGGCCGCCGGGTACGAGACCGCTCTTGCGGGTGTCCAGCACGAGGCCGCGGCGCGCGGTGATACCCCTGCGTGGCAGGTAATCGGCTACGACACAGCGCTCTCGGAGCGTGCCGACGCGCACACAGCTGCGGCTGAGTACATCCGAGGGCGACACGACAAGCCGTTTTTTCTCGCGGTAGGTTTTTTCGAGACGCACCGCGAATTCCCGGCTGTACCCGATGACTCGACGCCGGACCGTGTCACGGTTCCTGCGGGGCTGCCGAACGTCCCCGCTGTTCGTACCGACTTTGCACGTTTTGCGGAGATGGCGACCGAACTCGACCGAAAAGTCGGAACGGTTCTTGACGCGATCGAAGCGGCCGGCATCGCCGACGATACGCTCGTGATATCGACGACCGACCACGGTATCGCGTTCCCGTTCCACAAGTGCAACCTGACCGAGGCCGGGTGCGGCGTGTACCTGATGATGAGGGGCCCCGGAGGTTTCTCGGGCGGCCGAACGATCGACGCGCTCGTGAGTCAGATCGACGTCGTCCCGACCGTGTGCGAACTCATCGGGATACCGATTCCGGCGCACGCACAGGGTAAATCGTTTCTTCCGCTCGTCCGCGGAGAGACCGACCGAACGCGTGAGCACGTGTTCTGCGAGGTAAACTATCACGCGGCGTACGAGCCGATGCGCGGCGTGAGAACCGACCGCTACGCGTACGTAAAACGGTTCGACGGACCGCGTACACCCGTTCTCGCGAACGTCGACGACGGCGAGACCAAGTCGTATCTGCTGGAAAACGGATGGAAGGACGCGGCGCTTCCCGATGAAGCGCTGTTCGACCGGCTCTGGGACCCGGAGGAGAAACACAACGTCATCGCGGACCCGGCGTACGTCACGGTCAAACGTGAACTCGCGGGGGCGATCGATCGATGGATGCGCGAGACCGACGATCCGCTGCTTGCCGGCCCTGTCCCGGCCCCCGCGGGGGCGCGGATTAACTCGGCGACCGACGTCTCGCCGCGCGAACCCGTCGCGTGAGGACGTCGGCTCGCCACTTTCCCTGCCTCACGGTACTTTGGCCATGAAGTCCTTGAGGCCTTCGGTCTGCGGATCGTCGAGAATGCTCGGCGGTCCGTGTTCTCCGATCTCGCCGGCGTTCATGAACACGACGTAATCGGCGAAGTCGCGAACGAACGTCATGACGTGAGACACCAGGACAAACTGCATACCGAGTCCTCGCAGTTCCTTTATTGAGTTCAACACCTCGTACGTCAGAACCGGATCGAGCGCGGAGGTCGGCTCGTCGAGAAAAATCACCTCAGGACCGACCGATAGCGCTCGTGCGATAGCACCGCGCTGCGCCTGACCGCCCGAGACGTTGCGCGGAAGCTTGTGCACTTGGTCGCCGAGGTGCAGCATCGTCAAGAAGCGGCACGCTTGATCGCGCGCCTCTTTTTTCGTGTGCCCGCGGGTTTTCTCGAGAACAAGAGTGATGTTCTCGAGTAGAGTGAGATGCGGGAAAAGATTGTGGCTCTGGAACACAAACCCGACTGATTTCCGGTACGCCGGATTTGAGACGTCGTGATCGTTGACGCGCACCGAACCGCTCGTCGGCCGTTCGAGTCCCGAGAGGATCCGGAGCAGCGTGGATTTCCCACTGCCGGAAACGCCGATTATCGCGATCGATTTGTACCCTTCGAGCGCGAAGGTCAACTCGCGCAGCACCTCGACGTCGTACCGGTGGTTCAAGCCCTGCAGTTCGATTTTCATAGGCCCCACCGCCGGTCGATCCACTTTGTGACCTGCGAAAGTGGGATCGTGATCATCAAGTACAGCAGCCACATCAACAGAAACCCCTCGACGAACCGGAAGTTGTTGTTGGTCATAAGCGTGATCTCGTAGAAGAGTTCGCGGTACGCCAAGAGGTTCAACAGCGCGCTCCCCTTGATGATCAGCGAAAAATTGTTCATCAGCGGCGGCATCAGGATCCGGACAACCTGCGGGATGATGATGTAACGGTACCTTTGGTACGGTGTAAAACCGAAGAGATCCATCGCCATGTACTGTTCGGCGCCGATGCTCGCGATCGCGGACTTGAAGATATTCGTCATGTACGGCGTGATGTACACGATCAACCCGACAAAACCCATTACCGCGCGGTTCGTCGATCCAAACGCCGGACCGATCACGAACGCCATAATCATGATCATCACGAGCAGAGGTGTCCCGTAAATGATCTCGGTGAAGACGTCGGTGAACGCGCGGAAGTAACGTACTTTCGACGCCGACAACAGGTAAAACAAGAACCCGAGCGACGTGCTACCGATCAGCGACACGATCGACACCCAGAGGGTCCGACCGAAACCGTCGGCGATGTTGTCGCGATACGGAACGATCGACGCGAGGTTAAACGGACGCGACTGTCGCGCGACGATGAACCACGCGAACAGCACGAACGTTGAGATCGCAAGCCCGTACGCGACTGTCGATCGGCCCGGCCGGCTCGTGGCCTCCGGAGGTGATAGCGGCGCCATTCGGGTCTGTTTCACTTAGTTTTCGTTGATGAAGAACTCAAGACCGTACCGTCCCAGCAACTCTTGAACCGTATCGTCCCAGCTCTCGGTGAGCTTTTCGTACAATCCACCGGGTTCCGACATCGAGGCGACGAACGAGTTGGCCTGTTCCAGTAACTCCGTGTTGTCTTTACGGACACCCATCGCGATCGGGCTCGAAACAAACGGGTCCCACAATACGATCGTCTCGTCCGGGTTCGCCAAGTGCCCACGTGTCACGGGGAACGCGCTCATCATCAGCACGTCCGACGAGCCCTGGATAACGTTCAGGACCGCCGCCTCCAGGTTCGTCGCGATCTCGACATCGAACCCGAGCGACTGCGGGATACTCGCCGATACCTGTCCGGTGATTCCTGTGAAACGCGTGTCTCCGAGTTCGGTCAACGCTTCCTTCGGCGAATCGATCGTGATTCTGTTCGCTTCAGCGAAGTTGCGGTTCACAAGGCTGATAATCTTGAAGTAGAGGTACGGTTCCGAGAAATCGATTGCCTCGGCTCGCTCGGGCGTCCTACTCATCGACGCGATGATCACGTCGATCTCACCGGAATTCAACGACGGGATGAGCGATGCAAAGTTTGTGTCGACGATCTCAACCGGCCTCCCGAGGTACTCCCCGAACGCCTCGGCAATGTCGACGCTGATACCGTACGGTACACCGTCGGAGTCCTGCGTCTCAAACGGGGGGTACCTGAGATCCATCCCGACGCGCAGAGCGTTACTCTCTTGCCGGCCTCGTGACATCGCGAATGCCGGGGCCAGCATCACGATCAAAAAGACGAGTAGTAGTTTTTTCACTTTATTCTCCTTGCGCTCTCTCGAGCAGTTTTCTCCCTCGTTCTTAAGAAAAATCGTGAATTATACCCGTACAATCAAGTGAAGTAAGCCGATTCAGAAAAAAAATACTGACCGTGCGGTGGCGACGACGCCGAGCAACGCGTGTCATAGCAAAACGAGGCGGACGTATCGAGGGGCTAGTTTGACGCGATTACACGGTCACTGAACGGCTCACTTGCGCGGTGGCAGGCGGCAGAAACCGTGTTCTTCGGCTCCGAGCGCCGCGTTGAACTTCGCGCTCATGTTCTGGAACGCGATCCACGCGGTGAGCCCGGCGACCTCGTCGTCCGAGAAGAACTCTCGGAGCTCCTCAATCTCCGCGTCGCCGATCTCGGCGCACCGAGTCGTCATCGTCTCGGCGTACTCGAGCGCCGCGCGTTCGGCCGGGCTGTAGATCTCGCTCTCGCGCCATCTTTCGATTTGTGTCGCTTTTTCCTGTTGACCCGCCGCGCGCAAGAAATTGAACGAGTTGAGATCGATACAGAAAAAACACCCGTTCAGCTGCGCGATCCGGATCGAGACGAG
>PXBQ01000207.1 GCA_003566875.1 Spirochaetaceae bacterium
CATCCGGTCCTGCCGACGAGCGCGACCGTGGAACCCGGTTCGACGGTCAGCGACAGCCCATCGTACAGTTTGGTCTCCGGGACGTACGAGAACTGAACATCCGCGAACTCCACCTTTCCGTCACCACGTTGCATCGCCGGCGCGTCGGGCGGAGAGGTGATCTCGGGGTCGGTTTCGATGATCTCGATCACCCGCCGAACTGAAACGAAAGTTTCGGTGAGTTGGCCGGCGAGGTTCGTGAGTCGGATCGCCGGATTGAGCGCGAGCCAGATATAGCTGTTGATCGCGAGCACGTCGCCGTACCGCAGCGACCCTGTCAGCACGTAGTACGCGCCTAACGCCGCGAGTACCGCCGAGCCGAAGCCCGCGATCAGGTTGCACGCGGTTCCGAGCGCTACCGAGTTGAGATTACTCGTGAGAGCGTGACCGAGCGATTCGCGCGTTTGCGTCAGGAAACGGTCGTTCTCGAGCGGTTCACGATTGAAGATGCGGACATGGCGTACGCCCGCGACGGTTTCTTGAAGACGCTCGGAAATCCGGTCGTGCATGAATCGGTACGACGTCGTCGCCGAGCGGATCTTGCCCGAGAACGTCCGGTACGCGAGAACGTACAGCGCGAGAGTCACAAAGAGAACACCCGCGAGCAGCGGCGAGAGCGAAAAAACGATCGAGACCGAGAAGATAAACACGATCAGGTCGATCACGATGTTCACCGTGTCGCCGGTGATGAGCCGCATGAGCATGTTCACGTCGTCCATCAGGCGATTCACGATCAGTCCCGACGCGTGATCCTGGTGGAAACGCATGCTCAAATCAAAGATCCGACCGTACATATCCTTACGGATGTCGGCGATGATCCGGTACCCGGAAAGCGAGATAATCCACGTGTTCGCGAATTGAACGAGGGCGCCAATCGAAGGAACGAGGATGATAAGTACTACGACCGGTACGAGTAGTTCCCACGATCGCGGCTGGACTACCTCGTCGACGAGATAACGCAACAGCAACGGCGGAAGGAGACTCAGGAGTGTGAACACCCCCATCCCCAAGAGGCCGACGGCCAAGTACTTAAGGTGCTTTCTGAGGTACGGAAATAACTTCCGTACAACCTCCATGCTGTGACCCCTTGAAACTAAGGAAGACTATTCCAAAGCTCAACGAGGGTCAACATGAACTACGCCATCTTGCGAAAAAACTATCAATTTCCGGCGCGTCGGGCAGTGCCGATCGGCTACAGGATCATCGCCGACCGACCCCAGTCGTAGTGTCGTTGCCGGATCTCATCCATGGTCAACATCGTGTACTGGACGATCGTCTCGCCGTCGCCGATGTAGACGCCGTGGCGGATGATCTGATACGAGAACGAGGCCATCGATCGCTCGACGTTTTTGTTCGGCTTATCTTTGTTCTGCCGCACCGCGAGGATACACTCCTTCAGGTGATCGAGGTTTTTGTCGTACGCGGTTCCGATGTTCCCGGTGTTTGTGTACGTCTCGAGATCGACCGTCTTGAGATCGGTGAATACGATCTTCGGGACCGACACCTTGTGCTTTTGGTCGGTCATGTACGCGCTGAACTCAACGGGATCGAGTCTGCTGACGACCAACGGAGTGATCGGGCAGAGTTCCTGGTACACCCGGTAATCGTTCGGGTTCTCTTGTGGAGCGTACGGACCGCGTTCGAGCTCCAGAGTTCGGCCGTCTTTTGTCGTGAGAAAAAGCGACTTTAGAGCTGAAAGCGGCGTGTGCTCGAGCACGCGATACACCGACAACCACACCGAGTGCTTCGGTTCACCGTCGGCGTGGGCGACGCACCTCTCTTGCGCGTACGCCCAGTCGAACACGGTACCAAAACCGCCAGACACCTCGGCGAACATGATCTCCTCGAATGACCCGTACTTTCTGCCGATCGCCATGTACTGCCCGAACTGAACCGGATCGAGCTGCGATGCGATCAGAGCCTCAAGCGGGTAGACAGTCAAGTAGAAGCGAGTTTCCATGGTCCCCCCCAGTGCGCTCGCACACGAACGCGCGTATTCTGTCCCAATTCTCGCACCTATGGTCCGAATTTACAAGAAGATTCGGCGACGATTCGAGGACGAACACGGCACGTGACATTGCTTTTCGTTCTCGGTACAGTGAAGTCGTGGAACCCGTTCGGCCGCCGAACTGCCTCCAGTGTGTCCATTTCTCGGTTTCGTGGGATCGAACGCATCCACGTGCGTGTACGGTCTTCGGAGTGAAGTCACGCGAGCTTCCGAGTGTCGTGGTGTTCCGCGCGACCGGTCGACACTGTCCCAGTTTCGTACTGTCCGAGAAAATCCGGCACAATACGCCGACCAATCAGGAGTAGAGCGATGAAGCAAGACGCGCGAGTAATGACCGTGACCGGAGAGATAGCCGCCGTTGATCTCGGGTTCACTCTGCCTCACGAGCACATCATGGTCGATTTCATCGGCGCGCGCGAAACCGGTCCGCATCGGTACGACCGTGCGCACGTTGTGGAGACGATGGAACCGCTGCTCGCCGAGCTGCCGCCGCTCGGCGTCGCGTCGTTCGTCGAGTGCACGCCGATGTACCTCGCGCGCGATGTCTCGATTCTTGTCGAGCTGTCGCGTCGAACGGGTCTCAAAATCCTCACAAACACGGGCCAGTACAAGCCGCCGTTTCTTCCGGACTCGACGTTCGACCGCGAAGCGGAAGAAATTGCCGCTACGTGGATCGCCGAGTGGACCGACGGGATCGACGGAACCACAGTCCGCCCCGGTTTCATCAAGACGGCGGTCGAGAAGGGGATGCTGCCTCCGGTCTTGCGGAAGACGATCACCGCCGCTGCGATAACATCGCGCGAAACCGGGCTCACGGTCGGAACGCACTGCGGATGCGCGCTCGCGGCTCGTGAGATCCTGACGATCCTCGAGCGCCACGGCATTGAACCGTGCAAATGGATTTTCATCCATGCGCAGAACGAGAACGACCACAATGCGATTGTCGAGATCGCGCGTCGCGGAGCTTTCATCGAACTCGACGGGATCGGTCCGGGGACCGAGGAGAAGCACCTCAAGCCACTAATGAAGCTGCTCGACGCGGGGTACGCGGATCGGGTCCTGCTGTCGCAGGACGCCGGGTGGTACCGGGTCGGCGAAGAGCCGGGTGGGAAGAAGTCGAGTTACACGCACCTGATAACGGAATTTCTGCCGATGCTCGCGCGGTACGGCGTCGAGGACGACACCGCACGCGCGATCATGATCACAAACCCTGCCGCGGCGTACTCGATCGGGTAGCTCGCGGACTCGATCGTAGCTCGCGGACTCGATTGGGTAGCTCGCGGACTCGATCGTAGCTCGCGGCTACGGTTTTACCAGGCCGGAGTCCACGGCGACGTCACGTCGCGTCGGACTCGCTGCAGGATTCCCTCGGCTCCCGCGGTCTCGATCTCATCGGACTCGGCGACCATCGCGGTCCCGGAAAACTTCACGATCAGGCCCGGCACGTCGTTCGAGAGCCACACGGTCCAGTCGGCCTCGTCGTCGGGTCGGCTGCGGTAGACCTCTGTGCTGAACGTCCCGGCGGGAACCGTTAGGCGTTCGCTTCCGACACGGTACCGCGCCATCTCCTCGGGATCGGCGAACTCACGCTGTTCGTCGACCATCATTCGCCACTTCGCGATGTCGTCGGGAACTTCGCTGCGAAGCCGGCCGGTCTGCGGGTGCCGGTATCGGAACTCAAGCACGTCCCATTGCTCGTTCACACGGAACTCGTACTGCGTCGGGTAGATCGGGTTGCCCTCCATGTCCGGGTGGTTGAACTCGGCGCGCCACCACGATGTGCCGTCGGCACCACGATGCAGCAGAGCGCGCGTGACCTCGAACTCGGACATCCACGTCTCACCGTCGGCGGTTTGTGTGTACTCGAACGTCACCTCGTCGCCGACCGAGAAGTTGTCGTCGTAGTAGAACCACGCGTACGACATCATGAACACGTAGTCGAAAAGGATATGCTGGTACACGACCGGCGCGTCGCCGAGCCGCTCTTTCGGACCGATTTTATACGTCACGCCGAGCGTCGTGCGACCACCGTATCCGCCGAAAAACGTCGACGAGAGTGATACGGCGAAGTTGTCGGACAGGAAGTAGTTGAGGCCGCTGTAGTTCGTGAAAACCAGTCCTCCGCCGACGCCCGATCCCGGAAACGTGAGAAAACTCAGTCCGAACGCCGAGAACACGTCGAGCGGTTCGAGGTACTCCAGAAACGGTGACAACCCTCCGAGTCCGCGGAAGCCCCAGTGCCACGCCAGGTACGGGCCGCCCCCAAGTACAAGACCGCCGGTCGTTCCCGTGCTGAACCCCACGACCCCGCGCGCGCCGACGCCGAAGTCGATCGCGAAGAGGTTTGCGGGCCTCCATTTGTAGAAAATTGTCTCCGCGCCCGGATAGAACTCTATTGCCAGCGGGTTTGGGCGCAACCCGACGCCGGCGCCGAACATCACGTTACCCGGAGTGTAGTGGCTGCCCCACCAGCCAAGACCCTCCTGCGCCGTCGCCGGAGCGGCGGCGAGTGCGAGAACTGTCAGGCCCAGAAGCAGCCTGCGCCAACCAACAGAACGGCGTACTCTCATAGCCTTCTCCTCCCACCCATTCGTGCGACACGACGGGCTACTCAATAAAAATTTACTCATTGTAACCCGGATTCACGCACTGTGAAAGGAGGAAATCGAGTTTTGGTGCGAATTTTCGTGGGGGCCGGCTTCCCGAAAGCCGGGACTGTTTACGCGTCGGCCTCGTGCGGCGCGTAGACCGTCCACGATGTCCGGACCAGCGACTCGACGTCGCTGTGACGCGGCTGCCACCCAAGAAGCTCTTGAGCCGCCGCCGACGACGCGACGAGTTCTGCCGGGTCGCCGGGCCGACGTGGCCCGTTCTCCGAAGGGATCGCGCGACCCGTGATGCGGCGCGCGGCCTCGAGCATCTCAAAAACGCTGATTCCGGACTCGCTCCCGAGGTTCACGGCGAGGCTATTTCCGTCATCCGCGAGGTGCGCGGCTGCCGCGACGTGCGCCGTCGCGAGATCCGAGACGTGCACGTAGTCGCGGATACACGTCCCGTCGGGCGTCGGGTAGTCGGTGCCGAAAACGGTGACCTTGTCGCGAATCCCACACGCGGCCTCCATGATGATCGGGAGCAGATTCGCGGGGTTTCTCTCGAGTCCTGATACCGCACCGGACGGGTCGTACCCGGCCGCGTTGAAGTACCGGAGCGCGGCAAACCGCAGACCGCGGAGCTTGTCGTACCACTGCATGAGGCGTTCGATCTCGAGTTTCGTGAAGCCGTAGAAGTTCTCGGGTTCCTTCGGGTGCTTCTCGTCGATCGGAACGTACTGCGGTTCGCCGTACACCGCCGCCGAAGATGAGAAAACCAGGATTTTAACCTCGGTCTCGCACATCACGTTGAGGAGATTAACCGTTCCGCAGATATTGTTTGTCGCGTACTTTTCCGGTGCTACCATCGACTCGCCGGCAGCTTTGAACGCGGCAAGATGAACGACCGCGTCGAAACGGTGTTCCGAGTCTCCGAGCGTCGCCCTGAGCCGCGCGTAGTCGATAAGGTCTCCATGGACAAACGCGACGCCGGCAGGGATGTTCGCGCGATCGCCGTGAGACAGATTGTCGTACACCGTCACGGTATGCCCTGCCCGGATCATCTCATGAACCACGTGGCTCCCTATGTAGCCGGCTCCGCCGACGATCAATACATGCATGGGTTTCATCTCCGTTTCCATCGTTGCAGGTTTTTTATCGTCTTGGCCACAGTAAGCCGAACACCGCCGGAAGTCAATTGTCGTCGAGAATCCCGCTTCAGCCGCCGTTTTACGGGTGTGGCTTGAAACTCGCGGATTCTTACCATAAACTTGCCGCGAGACTGACCATCGGAGTGCACAGACATGTACGACTTCTCGGTACCCGTTCTCGGCGAGCCGAAAATCCAGTCACCGATCCCGTACTCGACGGTGGTCGGTGACGGTGTCGCAAATTTCGTCCCTGACACCGACAAGATCGTATACGACGTTGCGATCGACCCTGCCCACCTCGCGAAGACGTACGAGAAGAGCGAGATTCTCGAGAAAGCCGGCCCGCGCGAGAAGATCTACTTCTCGCCGGGGCACGTTCACGCGGGAATCGTCACGTGCGGCGGGCTCTGCCCCGGTTTGAACGACGTAATCCGCGCGATCGTCCGCTGCTTGTGGTACCGCTACGGTGTCGAGCGAATCTCGGGAATCCGGTTCGGCTACCGGGGGCTGCTGCCCGACGCGAACATCCCGACCGTCCGGCTCGACCCCGCGTACGTCGACGACATCCACAAAATCGGCGGAACCGTTCTCGGATCGTCGCGAGGCGGAGGCGAACGGAC
>PXBQ01000140.1 GCA_003566875.1 Spirochaetaceae bacterium
ACAGGGTTATTCACGAAGTCGGGCGGCAGAACAAAGGCGAAAATGAGCACGATCGCGAGAGCGACCGCGGTGACAATCGTCGCCTCGCGTCGGCCGCGGCGTGCGCCGGACTTGAAAGCCGCAAGGTACAGCACGAACCCGTGTAGCAGAAACGCGACGACGACGACCGCGAGGAGAACCTGGTTGATTCCCGCGCTCTCGCGCGCGACCGACTCCGCCGCACGCGAGAAACTCAAGACGCGGTAGTACAGGACCGCGAGCAGGAACTGCTCGGGGACCGCGAGCGCGAGTCCGCGGACGCCACTTTTGAACACCACCGCGGTCACGATGAACGACGCCGATCCCACCGCGAGAAAGCTCAGGACATCGCGCGAAAAACCGCCGAACGCGAGCGCCGTGATCACGATCGGAGCCGCACCGATCGCGAGCCACACCGAGATTCGCAGCCGTGGCGGCGCTCCGTAAAACGCGATGAACATCTCGGCCGGAAGAAGTACGAACCACAACACCCAACCGGGCAGGTCGTACGGTACCGCGATCGCCGGATGCACGACCGGAACGAGGAAGGCGAGCAAGTAAAGCGCCATTCGGGAATAAAAAAGAATCGTCATAAAGACGGTATCGTGTGTTTTCATATCACTACTCCGTGTCGCGAGGACGGCCGTGTCACGCCAGCCGTACGTCGAGCACCTCTCGTTCTACGCGCCCGCCGGCCGGCGTCGATCTGCCGACGCGTTCGCGGCGTAGCGCCCACGCGCCGGGAATCACGGTCGCGGACGTCGGACGGAAAAAACGGACCGTTCGTACCGACCGGATCGATCCTTTTTCCGGGAACGCCGTTGCGTGGACGTGGTTGATCGCATCCCCACGCGCAATCAGGAACCCGGCCAACCCGTCGTCGAACGGCGTTGTGAAGATGAACGCCTCCCGGGGTTCGATCGCCTCCGACGCCGTTGACGGTTCAGTCGTCGCTGCAGCGAGGATCTCCGCCGCGGTCTCGATCTCGCTCTCGGTTTCAATCCGCGTCACGTTCGCTCCGACGACAAGATCGAACTGGAAGTCGGGGTTCTCTTCCTTGACCTTCCTCATAAAAGATACGGCCCAACTCTTGGAGAAGTCCAGGTGAGCGATCCTGTCAAGCGAACGGAGGCGGCCGGGCGGCAGTGAGCGGAAAACCACCGTGATTATCCGTGACTTCTCCTGCGTGTTCGGCGAAATCCGCGTCAAAAGGATCGCGAGGCGACTCGACGACTTCCAGTTGATGTCCCGGAATCGGTCGCCAGGGACGTACTCGCGCATGTAGTATCGCTCTTCGTCGGCCGTCTTCCGGCTCTGTTTGTCTTCGGCTCCGACAACGGCTTGCACGCGGTAAAGCCGCTCGTCGTCGAACGCGGCCGGCCGGATTGGGATGCGGCGGGTGAACGATCCGCCGAACCGGTTGCGCGTGAGGCCGAAGACGTCGCGGAGCGATAGCCTAGCACGAGCCTCCAGGACCCCTGCTACCGGCGCGTCGTACGCGATCGGCTGTCGTTCTCCGCCGACCGAGGCAATCTCATCGTGGTAGATCACCGAACAACCGTCGCCGACCGAGATGCGACCGCGTATCGAGAAATGAACCCGAAACAGGAACGGCGCGCGCCGTTCGATCCCGACGACCGCGTGCGCGGGAGCCGACCTGCGAGCGTACACCGGTGCGGATGTCTCCCACTGGATCGTCAGTGTTGCAAACCGTCTTGCGTTGACGCGGCCGATTATCACGAACGCGGCGAGACCGAGTATGATCGTGAAAGACAGGAATATCGCGTACGGGTTTCGGAGCGTGAAACCGACTCCGAGAAGGTACACGCCGATCGCGAACAGCGCCGCGCCGATCGGGGTCAATGGGAACTGCGTAACGATCGAACGAAAGCTGGTGCGCATTGTGCCTTTACGGCCGTCGGGCCGCTCGCACCGCTTCCACCGAGACCGAATCCAGGATTTCCTTGGCTATCTCGTCCGCCGATACGGCCGGGTCTTTCGGGACAAGCCGATGAGCGACGCCCGGGAGGAAAACCTCTTTCACGATGTCGATCGACACGTGGCTCTCGCCTCTAATCATCGCGAGTGCGCGCGCGAGGCGCGATAGCTTGACGCCGGTCCGGGGACTCGCGGGCATCTCGAGGTCAGGGTGCGAGCGCGTGCGCCGCACGCACTCGACGATGTACCGCACGAGATCGGGGTGGATCTCGATCTCATCGACCGTCGCTTTCCATTGAAGCAGTCGACGCGAATCGACCACGGGACTAAAATCCGCCCATCCGTCGGTACGACCGTGCTGCCGGATGATCTCGAACTCCTCATCGGCTTCCGGGAAACCGATAGAGAGCTGCACCATGAACCGGTCGAGCTGCGGGGCAGGCAGCGGAAAGAGATGCACGCCTTTGAGGTTCATCGTCGCGATGATGAAGAACGGATCCGGCAAGACGTACGTCTTGCCCTCGATCGTGACGTTTTGCTCCTCCATCGCCTGGAAGAAACTCCCTTGCGTCTTCGGCGTCAGAAGGTTGATCTCGTCGCACAGAACAAAGTGCGCGAAGATCGGGCCTTTATTGAAAATCATCTCACCGGTAGAACCGAGGAAACGGTTGTGCCCGAGGATGTCCTGAGGCAGCAGGTCGACGGTGCACTGAATGCGGTTGAAACGATCGACCTTCACATTGTCCGCGTACATATCCTCGGAATCCCACCGGATCGACCCGGCCAGCGCGCGCGCGAGCGACGTTTTCCCGACGCCGTGGAAGTCGGCGAGGATGACGTGGCCGCCGGCGATCTTGGCCGCGATGATATATTCCAGCTTCGTTCGCTCGACGTAGATCACCGTGCGAATGTTGTCGATAACGGCCGTAACGGCTTCGCGAATATCGGCGGGAGATTCGGATTCCAGTACCGCGGAAGATATCACAGCGTCCGCGTACGGGCGCCCTCCGCTTTCTTTCATAACGGAAAAGGTAGATAAAAGCGACCGCCGAGTCAACCTATTGTGTCATGCACTCGCGTTGAGGATTCGGTACGCGGTCGCGAGCGAGTCGTCGCCTCCGACGTTGCCCGGGAAGATAACGACCGGGATCTCAGAAAAGGTGTTCGTCGCCGGTGTAATCACGACCGGACATCCCGGCAAGATCTGCCCCGCGACCGTCGTCACGGTCATGCCGAGACCGATTGACAGCACGTTGTGCGACGTGATGCCTCCCTTCGCGATCACGAATCCGGTTGTCCGCGGCGCATTCGCGACCGTCGAACAGATGAAACGCGACACAGTGTCGCCGAAGAGGAGTCGCTCGTCGTGATCGGTGAACGTTCGCTCGGTACGGGAAGTATACACGACCGGCGTGAGACCGTCGTGATGGGCGTGATCGATTCGAGTCGTGATGTCGGTGAGATACTCACCGGTACGGTCGGCCGCCGCGTTATCGACGTCGACTTCGATCCCGACTGTGCCGTTCTCGGCGATCAGCGCGTCGAGTTGGCGCGTTGTTTTCGCGACGTGCGACCCGACGACGATAAGGCCCGGACGACCGCCGGGCACGAGCTTGTGCATATCCGGTCCCGCGACGGGTTGTGGACCTTGAGCGGCTAGAGAGGTCAAGAGACCCGCCGCGCTTCGGAAAAGGAAGCGCTTGCCCGAACGCGCGACGTCCGAGAGCACCGCGATAAAGCCGTTGAGTTGCTCCTGCGTCTCCGCGTCGACGACGCAGTACCGGTATCCCTCGAGCGCGCGAAGCCGGTCGGCGAGATCCGGCTCCTGATGAATCGCCGAGAAGCGTACGACTTCGGATGCCGGTACTGCGCCGCGCGTTTTCTCCTCGATGTACGCGGGCATGAAAGAGCTCGAGTACCCGAACACGCCGTCGCGCGCAAACTCCGTGTCGTGCGCGGCGACGCGTACACCGTCGGTCACGACGTAATGCGTCCCGTCGACCGTGATTCTGCCGCCCTCGGCAAAGAACGGAATCACAAACACCGCATCGAACGGCCCAAGCTGCTCGCGGATTACATCGGTTTCCAGCGGGAAGTGCCCCCGAAGCGTCGAGTCGGACCGGCTCACGATTACGTAGACCTCATCCGGTTTTCTGACTGCCGCGAACGCGTGGCACGCGTCGCGCGTGACCGCCGCCGCGGCGGCGGGTGAGACTGCGCGCGTATTCGTGAGAAAAAACGTGACCGGCGCGGGGTCGTGGATCGCTGCGGCTACCGCGCCGGTCGACCAATCGAGAATCAGCGGGCAGCTGTGTACGGTCTGACAGCCGGTCGGGTCGTCGTCAAAAGCGATCACTTTCACCGTGAACTCCTTCCGCGTTGCGGTTGTTCTGCCTCAGTTCGCGCTCGGCAATCGTTTGCATTGAAACGGTACTCAGACGCTACAGTCTGCACACCGGTTTGTCAAGAAAACGATAAGCCGGTATACTCGATTTCAACAAGAGAAAAACGTACGGCATTTTTGAGGGCGTGATGAAGCAGAAAGCAGTCAAGAAGAACCAATCGGTCGAGAAGGTGCTTCGAATTATCGAGGTCATGTCGACGCGACGCGGACCGATGCGATTGCAGGACATCGCCGCCGCATCGGAGTTGCCGTCGAGCACGGCGATTCGGTTTCTCAATACGCTTTCACAGTACAACTACGTCGTGCAGGACCCGGACTCCTCGCGGTACGCGCTCACTCTCAAGATCTGCAAGATCGCGAACGAGGTGCACGCGCAGATCAGCGTGCGAGACGTCATTCGTCCGCACATCCTGAAGCTGTCGGACATGTGCGGAGAGTCGGCGTGCACCGCGATCGCCGAAGGCGCACAGGTTGTGTACATCGATGTCGTCGAGGGCCCGGACCAGATGTTACGCACGCTCCAGCGCATCGGCAAGCGCGCACCGTTGCACAGCACCGGCGTCGGCAAGTGTCTTTTGCTGAACTACAGCGACGCCGAGCTCGCAACGTTGGCCGAGGCGACCGGCCTCGAGTCCCTGACCGAGCACACGGTTACCGAGATCGAAGGACTAAAGGCCGAGCTCAATCGCGTGCGTGCGGACGGTTACGCGCTCGACGACGAGGAGTGCGAACTCGGCGTTCGATGCGTCGCGGCTCCTGTCCGTGATTTTTCGGGGGATGTCGTCGCGGCGATCAGCATCTCGGGGCCGGCGAGCAGAATGACCGGTGAGCGAATCGAACGCGTCAAAGATCGGGTCCGTTCGACCGCTGGGGCGATATCGACGCAGCTGGGCTACACGCCGGAGACTCGACCGGTTCCCGCTACCGAGAAGCCCGTTTGAGCAGAAATCCCGCCTATAGATTGCACACAAACCAAGCCATCGGTACAATTCGGGCATGGATAAATATACACCTCCGGTGAATCCGGGTCGGATCGACGACACGACCGCGGAACTGAAAGTCGGCGATTCGACGCTCCAGCTTCCGACCGGCACCGGCGCATCGGGCGAGAAGTTCATCGACATCAGAGCGCTCAGACGCGAAACCGGTTACGTCGCGTACGACCCCGGTCTGGGCAACACCGGGATCGCGAAGAGCGAGATCACGTTCGTCGACGGCGCGAACGGCGTCCTGCTTCACCGCGGATACCCGATCGAGTACCTCGCTCGTGAGTGCGTGTTTCTCGAGGTCGCGTATCTGATGATCCTCGGGAAGCTCCCGGATGACGAGGAGCGGCAGCGGTTCTCGCAGCTCATGAACCGGAACTCGATGATTCACGAGGATATGCACAACTTTTTCCGGAACTATCCCGAACACGCTCACCCGATGGCGGTGCTCTCGGCGATGGTCGTGTCTCTGTCGTCGTTCTACCCCGAGTTCGAGAAGTCCGAGGAGTACGAACCGCTCGATATCACCGCGACGCGGCTGCTTTCCAAGGTCCGGACGATCGCCGCTTTCAGTTATAAAAAATCGATCGGCGAACCGTTCGTGTACCCAAGTCATCGCTACCGGTATTGCGAGAACATTCTGAACATGATGTTTGCTTCGCCCGTGAACGACTACGTCGTCGATCCGGTCGTCGAACGTGTCCTGAACCTCTTCTTGATCCTGCACGCCGATCACGAGCAGAACTGCTCGACGACCGTCGTCCGGACGGTCGGGAGCTCGGACGCGAATCTGTACGCGTCGATCGCGGCAGGGATCTGCGCGCTCTGGGGGCCGCTGCACGGTGGTGCGAACCAGGCCGTGATCGAGATGCTGCAAAAAATCCACGACGACGGTGTTCCGATCGCGACCGTGATCAAGGATGCAAAATCCAAGAACTCGCGGACGCGCCTTATGGGGTTCGGCCACCGTGTCTACAAGACGTACGATCCGCGCGCGAGGATCGCGAAGGAAACCTGCGAGCAGCT
>PXBQ01000006.1 GCA_003566875.1 Spirochaetaceae bacterium
GCAAACAACTGCGGTCTCGCTGTCGTACAGCGCGATGCGCAACGACGGATACACCGTCCGGCGTCCCGTGCGTCCGAGTTGTTTCACCGCGAACATACGGATGCTCGCGGTTCTCCCGTCGACAGCCATTCGACACAGTTCGGCCATGTTTGTGCGTTCCGTCGCCGTGGCGCCCGGTGTCGGGCGCGACCGACCCGAGGGCCGATTTCCTTCGGACGGAGAGCTATGTGGTCGATCTCCCGGGAACGGAAGACAGTTTGTGATCCGGCGCGAAAGCTCTCGGTACGCGGACACGACTGCGTCGAGCCGAACCGCGTCACCGGCCTCACCTGAAATGTCGGGATGACACGCCTTCACGAGCGCCCGATACGATGAGCGAATCTGCTCGGGCGTCGCACCCGGGGCGAGGCCAAGCGTTTCGTACATTTCACGCACCCTCAAATCGAGCCTCCTCGGACTCAAGAATCGTCGTCAATTCCAGAAGTACGGTTTCGAGCGCAACGCCGAGTTCTGCGAGGTACGTCGGATCTTTCGACGAGACGGCCTTCTTCGCGTCGGCAATCACTGTTGCGCATTCCCTTTCAAAATCGGCGTCCACGCGCGTTTTCTCAAGCAATAACCTGACATCCCGAATCAGCGCGACGACACGATCATGGTCGCTTTTATTGTCGGTGCCTGTCCGGTGTGGTGCCACCACGATCTTCTGTTCCGCGCGTGTCTGCGCGTCGCGAGCGGCGACGTGGGTGATTCCGTTCTGGTCGATCGAAAAAACAACGTCGATGCGCGGCTCGCCGCGTGCAGCCTTTTGGATTCCACTCAACACGAACCGGCCGAGCGAGTGGTTATTCTCGGCCGTGTCGTCGTCTCCTTGAAGAACGTGAATCTGCACAGCCGATTGGTTATCGCTCACCGTTGTGACGGCACGCGTCCGCGTCGCCGGTATGGGCGTGTTACGCGGAAGCACGGGAACATACCGTCCATCATCGAGCTCGACCCCAAGATTGAACGCTGCAACATCGCGTAACCTCGATCCCTCGGTCGCTGTTCGGCGTGCGCCGGTCCGCGATGCGTTCCGTCGAAGGAATCTCTCGGCGTATACCGCCGCGCCGAGCGCGACGATCTCGTCGGGGTTCGCCATGTACTGCTCCGGGGCACGAATCGCCGCGTGTACGAGAGACTGCACGAGTGGAATCCGACACGAACCGCCCGAGTACACGAGGGTGTCGGGCCCATTTCGATCGAATCCGGCCTCTTGAACCGCCAACCGTATCAATCCAATTGTCTCCTCAAGCCGCGACCGAATCAAGTGATCAAACTGCGCTCGGGTGATCTCACACTCCAGATGCATCGCACGGCCCGATGCCGAGAAAAACGGGACAGCGATGCTCGTCGTTTCTCTCGACGACAACTCGATCTTCGCCCGTTCGATGCTTTCCTCGAGATGGTGAGCCACGATCGGATCGTCACGAAACGGACGCCCGATCTCCGTTTCGAGTTTCTCGACCACATGCTTACGCATGATCGAATCAAAGGTCCGGCCGCCTAGATCGGCCTTCCCGCGGCTCGAGCGGACGGTGTAGTCGTTGTTTTGGCTCTCGAGGCACGTGACATCGAAAGTCCCGCCCCCGAGGTCGTACACCACGACATTCCGTTTTCTCGGAGAGTCGTTCGCGTAAGCGATCGCCGCCGCCGTCGGTTCGTTGATGAGATGAACCTCACTCAACCCGGCAAGTCGCCCCGCGTCGATCGTCGCGACACGCGCGCGGTCTGAGAAATGCGCCGGCACCGCAATAACCGCCGCGCGGATCCGCTCTCCCAGAAAAGCCTGCGCGTCGTCACAAACCTTCCTGATGATGCGCGCGCTAATCTGTTCGGGCGTACGCTGCACCGAACCTAACGCGATCGTTCGAGTATCACCCATAAGACGTTTGATGCCGAAAACGGTCCGATCAGGATGCGTTGAGGCGTAGTTGCGCGCCGGCTCTCCGACAAGAACCTCGCCATTCTCGTCGAACGCAACGACCGACGGAGTGATCCGGTTTCCTCGGTCGTTCGGGATGACGCGAGCGGTATCACCGTCGAGAAACGCGATGCCGGTGTTTGTCGTGCCGAGGTCGACTCCTACGATCATCGTCCTCAGCCTCTTCTCTGCATCAACGATATGACCAGTTCCACCTCTCCGATTGTACTCCCGGTCTTCTGCGCTATCACGGCCGACGCAAACCCTTGCCGGTGAAAGTCGAGGATCCTTTCGCGATTTGGCCGCTCCCGCACGGGTTTTACTCGTCCACCTGACTGCGGTTGCGTCGGCGCCCCGCGGACGGGGTCGTCGGTCCCGCGCTTGGCGTGAGGTCGAGCGGCCTGCTCGTACCGAACGGACGGAGTCGAGGCCGAATTCCCTGTCGCAGATTGCCCTTTCGTCGTATTCTCGTGAGCGGGGGAATCCCCGTGGGAGTCTGAGCGCTCCGAGTCGGGTAACTCGCTGGTCGGTTTTTCGCTCTTTGAACCGATACGCGACTGAAACTCACCCGAAATCGAGTTCTTCTCGTTTTCGCGTTTCAAGAGCCCGAGCCGGCGGTCGGCTTGTTCGATCGTTTCCTTGAGTTGAACGACACGCGTCTCGAACAGCTCGATGTTCCGATCGGTAGTCTCGTTCAGCTCGGTAATGATAGCGCCGACTTCGCGCTTGATCTCGTCGAGGACCTCGCCGGTCGCGATACGTCGATCGAGACGCGCGTTCAGGAATTTGTACATGAAAAACAGGACGACACAGTTGACGCCCACGGTGATGAGTATGTTCATCCGGATTAACCCGTAATATCTATGTGCTTGCCGAGTTCGGGGTCGGAGAACTGCTCAAAGCCAGGGTCTTTTTCATCGCCTTCGCGACTCGACTGCTCGTGTTTCCGGGATGGGCTCTCTTCGTCGTCGTGCACCTGGTCCGGGCCATCTTCGATCTCCTGCGCCTCGCTCACGGCTGTATCGTTGCGCTGCGCTCGTCGCACGATTTCCTGCCCTGTCACTTCCTGCCCTTTTGTGATGGCTTCCCTCTGGACAGCTTGTTCGCGACCTACCTCGGCGAGACGAACGAATAGGTTCTGCAGATCTATCGGCTGAACGGCCATTTATTCCTTCCGCAGTATTCTGATATCCTCGTCGGACTCCTGATACTTTGTTACTTTTATAATACTATCTTCGGCTATAAACGTCACCGCCTTGTGCTCATTCCGGATATCGAGCGACGCATCCTTGACGTGTATCTTCACGCCGGGATACACGGTACCTGAAGCGGACACTTTGCCGACCAATTTCAGCTCCGACAGACGTTCGCGAACTTCCTCGCCATCGAGAGAGATTTCCTTCAATTCGGTAATGACCGCCGCAGCGCGCGTCTTCAATTCTTTGTAACTCGCGACCTTTTCTTCCGGAAGCGTGCGTTTTACACGACGGAGATTCTCGAGCGTGGAAAGGTTCAGCTTTATGTCGGCGAGCTCGTTCTGAAGCTCCTCGCTTCGCTTCTCGATTTGAACGAGCTTTTCTTTGCTCTTTGGATCGTACCCAACCTCAAGGACAGTCTCCATTCCCGCGACGGATCCGAGATTCTTCGCGTCGATCTCTTCGGTCGCGCGCACCTTCCCGCCAACGATGCTTGCGCGTTTTCCACGGCACACAATTTTCTTGTCCGCGTGGACCTCCGAGTTGATAATCCCGTCGCTTACGACGACCAGACCGCCGGCTTCGGTCCGCGCGTTCTCGATGAACTTCGAGTAGACGTTGTTCCCGGCGCGAACGACACCCGCGTTTCGCCCGGTAACACCTTGATGAACGATAATATCGCCTTCGGCATCGAGCTGCGACTTGCCGACACTTCCCATGACCTCGATGTTACCCGCGGCTTTCACGTTAAACCCGTCGTCGACGTTTCCTTTCACGACGACCGTTCCGAGGAACAAGATGTTGCCGGTCTTGAGGTTCACGTCTCCCGCGACGACGTACACCGGTTCGACACTGATACGGCCACCCAACAAAAGAACCTGGCCGTTCGTCTCGGCGAATGCGGTCGCTTTGTCTTCGCTGAGCCGTACATTCTTGCCGAAATCGATCCGGACGTCCGCCCCGTCCTTGGCGGGAAGCAGCCGACCCGTAACTGTGCGCCCAGCCGTTCCTTTTTCCGCGGGAATCTTCCGTGCGAGCTCTTGTCCTTCGACCACGTTCTGCACTAGATTCAACTCTTTGAAATCGACACGACCGTCGGTCTCTTTGAGTTTCAACGTCGTGCGGTCGGTCTCGAAAGCGTACACGATACGCGCGTCGGCACCGTTGACGGGAGCCGAACCTTCGGCGACAAGAATCGCCTCCTTGTAGACGGGGCGATCGCAAAACTGGCGGATAACGTCTTCTTTCAGCCCATCCACGACATTGTTCATCTGAAGGAACGACACAATGTCGTCGTATCGGGGGTCGGCGCCACCTGGCCCCGGCGGATACGCGGTGAGGTACGCTTTCATCTCGAGATCGGTGATCGATACCGTGAGAGCGGCGTCGTTCGCCGGATTGTGTTCATGATTCGCGACGCGAACAAACTCCTTGGTCGCGTGCTTCACGACCTTTGCGACCATCGACGTATCGATATCGTCGATGCTTCGTCGCGTGATCGCCCCGAGCGCTTCCCGCTCGGTGACACGCTGACCGGTTCCGTTCGGCGGCGTGACTTTGAGGTATACGCCGTCGGGATCGATCCGCACGAACGCCTCCCCGTCACGGTCGGTCTGCTCGGCTTCGCCCGCGAGCGCAAAATCGAATTCCGACGATTCGTCGATTACCTCGAGGTCATCACCTTTCAGCGGATACGCGAGCAGGAGCCATGGCTTCTTTCCGAGGCCGAGTACCCCGGTCGACCCTTTCTCGAGTACCTCGTACTGAATCCTCTTGATCGGCACCGAAAGCTCGATCGACGCCTCTCGCAGCGCGTCGTGGAGCGAATCACCCGATACGTTCACGAATTTCCGGTTCTTGTCGTCGGCGATCTGGTCTCGAATGTATGTTCGAACTTCGTCGAAGGTCACGCTCATTACATGATTCCCTTCTTGATGTTCGTCAACTTCCCACGCAACCGCATAATCGCTTTGGTATGTAACTGCGAAACGCGCGATTCGGTCACATCAAGGACCTGGCCGATCTCCTTGAGCGTCAGGTCCTCGTAGTAGTAAAGAACAAGTACGGTTTTTTCTTTCTCCGGAAGCTCGTGGATGGCCTGGACGATTACGCGCTTGATCTCGTCCTTTTCAACGATCACGTCGGGATTCAGGCTGTGAGGAGACTCGATGCTGTCGGCGATCGACACCTTGTCGTTGTCCTCTCCGGTGTACCATACGTCGTTCAACGACAAAATCGATGTCCCGCTGATCTTCAGCATGGTCTTCTCAAACTCTTTAATCGAAATGGCCAGCGAGTCGGCGATCTCCTGATCGGAGGCAGCGCGTCCGAGCGAGGCCTCGAGGCGACGGACGGTTTCCTCGATCTCTCGCGTCTTCTGACGCACCGAACGAGGAACCCAGTCTATCGATCGTAATTCGTCAAAGATCGCGCCGCGAATGCGAGTGACAGCGTACGTCTTGAATTTCACGTGTTTGTTCGGATCAAACTTTTCGATCGCGTCGAACAGACCAAAAACACCGTACCCGACGAGATCATCAAACTCGACGTTGTGCGGCATTCCGACCGCGACTTTTCCGGCGACGTACTTGACCAACGGAGCGTACTGCCGGACCAGGGTATCCCGAATATGGGGGTCCCTGTTCTTGCGGTACTCTCTCCAGAGCATCTCTTCTTTTTTCTCGGCGAGCAGATTCTCCCCCATCTTTCGCACCTATCCCTTAATCGTCACGTTTCATAATAGTTTGAAGTGCCTTCGCCATGACGCGAGCGTCGCCCGCGGCGTCGCTTTCCTTCCCACCCGACACCGCCGATCCGGATTCGCCGTCAAAACCCGATGAATCATCGCTTCCGCTCCGGAACGACTCCGCGAATCCTCCGATCTCCGGCAAGTCGTCGATCGTATCGTTCACTATATCCGCATCGAGCTCGCCTGCCGCACCGGTGCTCGGCGCGTCGTCTGCCGAAAGCTCTTCTACCTCTTGAACCAACGGGTCGTCTTCTTCATTTTCATCCTCATCGCCTTTACCGTCATGGCCCGCCTCATCGGTTCTGTACGCGTCCGAATCGGCATCCTCGACATCATCGTCCGAAACGACAATATCGACGTTACCACCCATATCGCTGGGTATGTCAGGGGTTTCTTTCAATTCCGGCAGCACGTTATCAACAAGAATATCCACGCCGATTGCGCCGGCACCGAACACCACTGCCCCGATGACCGCTCGAAAGAGCAGAATCCCGAACGGCACACCACCGACCGCACCCGCGATTGCGCTCAAGACAAACGCGGCTACCGCCGAGTAAGCGCCTACTTTCAGGTTCAGGTCCATGCCGCCCCCAGTATCCAACAAGACAGATTAGGAAAAAACCCTGCGTCCGTCAACCGCGGTCATCGCGGTCTCGAAACGCAACCGCTCATCCTCCCTACAACCGACCGAGAAGCCGTTTTATGAACCGCCCGACGCCACCACCGTCTCGGTACTCGATCTTTTCGAGCCGGCCGACGATGTGTTGAATGCAAAGGCTCGCCTTCCCCTTCGGATCCACCACCGAGAACGGCTTCTGCCGCAATACCGCCGCGCCGACCGACGGATCTTCGTAAACGTACCCCAGGTAATCAACCTTGAGGTTCAGGAATTGCCCTGCGATGGTAATCACGCGTTCGGCGACTTTCTTGCCCTCGGTGACCGACTTCACGCGATTCACGATGAGTTTCAAGCCCAACCCCAGGTTATCGATCTCGGTCGCGATAATCTTTATGATCCCGTACGCGTCGGTAATAGCGGTCGGCTCCGGTGTCGTCACGATGATCGCTTCGTCCGCGGCGGCGACAAACGCCAGCACATTGTTCGATACCCCCGCGCTTGTGTCGATGATGATCACGTCCGCACTCGAGAGCTCGGCGAGCTCCTCGATGAACGACTGTCGTTCTTCCTCACTCAGATTCGCGATCTTCGCAAACCCGGACGCTCCGGCGACAATCTGGATACCGTAGTTGGTGTCCATAATGATCTCGCGCATCGTCTTCTGTTTCCGAATCAAGTGGTACAGATTGTACTTCGGAATAACGCCCAGAATCACGTTGACGTTTGCGAGCCCGAGGTCGGCGTCCATCAGAATGACCCGCTTCCCCAAACGGGCGTACGCCAAAGCGATATTCGTCGAGATGTTGGTCTTCCCGACACCACCTTTTCCACTCGCAATGGTGATGATCCGAGTCTTCGACTTTCGTTCCGACCCGTCTTTGTTCTTCATCAATTCGCGCAAGCTTTCCGCCTGGTCAGCCATCACTCTCTCCACCCCTCGTCGTTTTTGTACCGGTCTCGGTTCACCTTAAAGCCTTCGATACTCAACAAAAATTTCAGGACAGACGCCCGTTCGATGCCCTGCGGCACGCTCTGTCCGTCGGTCATGTACGCGACCGGTTTCTGTTTTTCGTCCAATACGCTGATAATGTTTCCGACGCGCGACGTCTCGTCGAGTTTTGTGATCACAACGGCCGAGTAGCGAAACGGCTCAAACTGGCGCAATACTTCGTACATATCGCTGGTTTTTGTCGTAGCGCTCATCGCGAGATGAATGTCCGCGGCGCCGCCACACGCCTGAAGCAGCGAGTTCATCTCACCGAGTTTTTGAAAGTCGCGTGGGCTCTTGCCGATCGTATCGACAAGGATCAAGTCGACGTCGGAGTACATATCGATATATTTCCTCATATCGTCGAACGACTCGACGAATCCGACCGGTATATCCATGATCTCCGCGTACGTCTCGATCTGTTGTCGAGCCCCTATGCGGTAGTTGTCGATCGTGAGGATTCGTACTTCCGGCCGCCGGCCCGACTTGAGCGCCAAACCGTGCATCGCAGCGAGTTTCGCGATAGTCGTTGTTTTCCCGACGCCGGTCGGACCGACCAGGATGTACACGTGTGGACGGTCGCGTCTGACCGGCGTGACGACGCGTATCGATTCGGCGATCCATCCGACGACCGCGTCTTGGACACGATCGAACTCGCCGAGCTCGTCGAGCGAGAACTCTTTGGACAATCGGTTCACGATCTTCGTGACGTACGTCGGCGTGAAGTCGTTCGCCTCGAGTATTCCGCGGATCCGACCGATACTCGGATGATCAACCGGAATGTCGGATTGCAGGCCGACACCGTTCATCTTTTCCTTGATCTCACGGATTTCTTTCAGAACGGCGTCGAGCGATTTATCGGATCGTCCCCCGAGTTCGAGCAGCTTCTTTTTTTCGTCGTCGATCACCGCCTGTTTTGCTTGCGCGCCGGCCCTCGGCGGCTCGTTCGCGAGATACCCCGTCACCTCGACGCCCTCGCGCGCAAACATCCCGAGAAAGCCGCCCATCCTTACGGTCTTATAGTGCATAATCTTCGCGCGCTCGCCGTACTTCACGCGAACGTTCCGTTCGGCGTCGCGATGGGTCGCTGCTTGCTCGACAAAATACTCCATTTTCTACCTCACATACATCTTTCGCACGGTCATCATTCCGTTCGTATCTCCGCGACTCCATCGACCCGAACCTCACTGACGATTTCCGGGACCGACAATACGACGAGATCCGCGATCTCGCGTGCGGTGCTCGCCTTGACCAAAGGTCGGGCCGCTTCCGAGCACAACACGATCGGCAGAGTACCCTGTTCCTGTACCGAACGCACCGTGTTGCGAACCGCGGTTATCCACTTTCTCTGAGTCTCCGGATCGAGCGCCGGCACGACGCCGCCTGCGGTCTCGAGCCGGGAATCGATGATCGACTGTTCGAGATTCGGGTCGAGCGTGATGACTTTGATCGTGTCGTCGGCGTCTGCGTACTGCCGACAGATCTGCCGTCGTAACGCCTGGCGAACCTTCTCGACGAGGAACCCGACTTCTTTCGTAACCGCGCCGTAATCCGCGAGCGTCTCGAGAATCGTAACGACATTGCGAATTGAGACGTGCTCACGAAGCAGCCCCTGCAGTACCTTTTGGATTTCGCCGACGCCAAGGTGTGAACTCGCGTCCTCGACGACCGCCGGGTAGTCGCGGCGCAGCGTCTCGAGAATCGCGCGTACTTCCTGGCGTCCGAGGATCTCGGCGGCGTGCCGTTTGACGATCTCGGTCAGGTGCGTCGCGATGATCGACGGTGCATCGACGACGGTGTAACCCGCGCGTTCGGAGCGTTCGCGGTTATCTTCGGTAATCCACTGCGCGGGTAACCCGAACGCTGGATCGGTCGTTCGTTCGCCCGGGATCTCTTCGCGTACGCCGCCGGGATTGATCGAAAGGTAGTGCCCCATGCGCACGCTTCCGCGCCCAACTTCGACACCGCGAATCTTGATGCAGTACTCCGACGGCTCGAGCCGCATATTGTCGATGATCCGGATCCGCGGAACGACAAGGCCGAGGTCGAGTGCGGTTTCGCGGCGTATCCGCGTGACGCGCTCGAGCAACTCGGCTCCTTTGTCCTTGTCGACGAGCGGCACGAGACCGTACCCGAGCTCGAGCGAGATCGGATCGAGAGGCGCAACCGGCGAGATTTCAGGCGGTGTCTCTTTCGCCTTCGCGGCGCGATCGGCCTCGGCGAGCCCCTCTTTCTCCGCGACTTGCGTCCGCCCGATTCGGAGCGCCGCGAACCCGGAGAACGCTGCCATCGGGAGCAAAACGTACCACGGGAAACCGGGGAGCATCGAAAGTCCAAGCAAAACAACGGCCGCGATCCAGTAAACGCGCGAGTGACGTCCAAACTGCGACGAGACGTCTTCGCCGAACGTACCGTCGGACACTGCGCGCGTGACAATGAGCCCGGTCGCGGTCGAGACGAGCAAGGCGGGGAACTGCGACACAAGACCGTCACCGATCGTGAGCGAGATGTACGTGTCGACCGCAACGTTCAGCGGCTCACCATGAATCGTCATTCCGACGATAATTCCGCCGATCATATTCACGGCGGTGATCAGAATACCGACCTTGACGTTTCCGGAGACAAATTTCGACGCACCGTCCATCGCGCCGTAAAAATCGACTTCCTTTTCGAGATCGCGTTTACGCTTTGTCGCGACTTCTTCGGTGATCGCCCCCGAGTTGTACTCGGCCTCGATCGCCATCTGTTTTCCGGGCAGAGCATCGAGCGTGAAACGCGCGGCGACTTCGGCGACACGTGTCGCGCCTTTCGTGATGACAAAAAACTGGACCGCGACGATGATCAAGAAGATAATGATCCCGATCACGAGGCCCTCGGCGCCGGCTGTTCCAACGACAAAACGCCCGAACGCCCGAACGATCCGGCCGTCAAACTGCGTTCCCTGAGACAGGATCAACCGCGTCGACGATACGTTCAAAGCAAGTCCGAACACCGTCATGACGAGCAACAGCGTCGGAAAGATCGAGAACTCAAGCGCGTTCTTGGTGTACAGCACAATCAGGATCGTCAGTAGGCTCAGCACGATGTTCGTTGCCATGAACGTATCGAGAAGTACCGTCGGAAGCGGGATGATGAGCATCATCACGATCACGACGACGCCGACCGCGACGAGTGCGTCGCTGCGTTGCTTGAGGAATGCGCTTCCGATCAGACCCGGAACATCAGCCATTTTTCACCTCACCCCGCCCTCTTCGGACGGCCCGACATCGTGTACACCTGTTTCAGAACAACGACCACCGCTTCGTAGTACTTCTCGGGGATGCTGTCTCCGATCTCGACGTCCGCGTACAGCGCTCTCGCGAGCGGCTTATTCTCGACGATCGGAACCGAGTTCTCTCTCGCGATCTCACGGATTTTCTGCGCCATGTTGTCCTGCCCTTTGGCGGTGACCGTCGGCGCGTGCATCTTCTCGGCCTTGTACTCGAGTGCTACCGCGAAGTGGGTCGGGTTTGTTATCACGACGTCCGCGTTCGGCACGTTCTGGATCATGTTGCGCGAAAGTATCTCCTGCATGCGCTGTTTCAGCCGGCTCTTGATCAAAGGATCGCCTTCGTACTGCTTCCGCTCTTCCTTGATCTCCTGCTTTGTCATTTTTAGCGACTCAAGGTGTTGCTTCTTCTGGAAAAAGAAATCGAACACCGAGAGGACAAGCATCAGAATCGCCGCCTGCAACAAAACGTTGAACGTCAACGACGCGACCACTGCGACGCTCTCGAGAAACGGGGCGTACACAAGGCGCGCGATACGGTCGATATTGAGCTGAATGTTCAGAAACCCGAGAAAAGCAAGGACTATGACCTTTCCGACCGATTTCCCGAGGTTGAATCCCGCCTCAGCCGAGAAGATCGCCTTCTTGAGGAATCGTCCGAAATTCGGCGTGATCTTCTCAAAGTCCGGCGTGATCGGTTTCACTGAAAACAGAAACCCAACTTGAAGAATATTGCCGAGCGCGGCTGCGACGAACGCGACCGCAGCCACCGGCAACACGAGCCGGATGAAGTACGCGTAAAACGCAGCGAAAATCCCGAAGTCGCGCGTTACGTCAAACTCTCCGGTCAAGCGCAGAAAGTACGTCGTCATCTCAATCATGTTATGGAACATGTAGCGCGAGAGTAGACCGAGCGTAACGACCGAGAACAAGAGCACGACCGAGGCGGTCACATCCTGCGACTTCGCAACTTTTCCGTCCTCGCGTGCCTTCCTGATCTTGTGCTCGGTCGGATCCTCGGTTCGTCCTTCGTCCTCGGCCGCGAACCACTGAAGGTGGACACGAGTAAGCTCGTCGAGGAAGTTCCGGTTGTCGATACACGGCGTGCACCACGCCATCCCCGGCGCCGGCCTATCGTTCACGGTCTTTTCCTCACTCACGGGGCCACCTCCGGGACGGTGTGGATCAGCGAGAGCACACCGAACCCCGAATCGAGCAGCCGGTCGAACGCGGCGACGAGATACGGCATCGTGAGAAAGATCATGAGAAACGCAACACCGATCGAAAGCGGGAAGCCGAGCATAAGCAGGTTCATCTGCGGAGCAGCCTTCGCGAGAAGCCCCATCGTTACCGAAACGAGAAACAACGTGCCGAGGATCGGAAAGGATAAAACCAACGCGTTCTCGAACATGCGCGAGAACGTCACGAGAATCATCGCGATCAGATCCTCCCGTTGCGCGGCTATTTCGACCGCCTTCACCGTCTCAAACGACTGAATCACCCCCGAGAGGAATATTTTCTGAAAGCCCATCGTCCCGACGAACACAAACATCGCGATGATGTTCAGAAACTGGCCCATCAACGGAATCTCGATCTGAGCAAGTGGGTCAAAAACCTGCGAGGCGCCAAACCCCATCTGGAGCGAGAAGAACTGCCCGCTGGTCTGAAACGCGGCGAACACCGTCGAGAGGATGAATCCGTAAATCACACCGATCATCGCCTCGCCGACCGCGAGCATTGCGTACTCGAGCCCGAGATCCGGGACGGTATAACCCGCGACGACCCACGGGAAGACCGCGAAGGCGGAGAAGAATGAAAGCCCGATCTTGGCAATCTGGGGTATACTCTCCGACGATAGAAGCGGCGCCGTTTGAATCAACGCGAACACACGGACAAAGATGAGGAAAAAAATCTGTGCGTCGCCGATGATCCCTGCGGTCACTCGCCTACCTCACCATCATCGGTATTTGGTTCATGAGGCTTACGGTGAAACGCGTAAGCATCTGAATCATCCACGGCCCAAAAAAGATCAAGGCTCCGAGAATTGCCGCGATTTTCGGCACAAACGTCAGCGTTTGTTCCTGAATAGACGTCGTCGCCTGGAAGATCGAGATCACGAGTCCCACGATGAGCGCGATAATCAAAAGCGGCGCGGAAACGAGAAGGACGTGAAGAACGCCCGAGCGAATCAACGTTACGACGTACCCCATACTCATTAGAAACCTCCAAAACTCGCGACGAGCTGCTGCGTCAACAATCCCCAGCCGTCGATCAAGACGAAAAGAATGAGTTTGAACGGAAGTGAGATCATCACGGGCGGCAACATGATCATTCCCATCGACATGAGAATCGACGCGACGACCATGTCGATCATGATGAACGGAACGAACAGGAGGATCCCTATCTTGAACGCGACAGTGAGCTCGTGCAGGATGAACGCCGGGATCAGGACGTGCGTCGGAACGTCTCCGAGGTTGTTCGGGCGCTCGAGTCCACTCATTCTCATGAACAACGCAACGCTTCCGGGATTTGCCTGCATTTGACGAAACATGAATACGCGCAACGGCGCTTCGAACCGCGAGTACGCCTCTTCGACGCCGATCTCGCCTTCGGACATCGGGACAAACGCGGTATCGTAGATCTGCGTGACAGTCGGCCACATAATAAAAAGCGTCAAAAAGAGCGCGATCCCCATCAAAACCTGACTCGGTGGCACCTGTTGCAACGACAATGCGCGCTTCACAAAATCCAACACAATCGCGATACGCAGAAACGATGTCATGAGAATCACGATCGACGGCGCAAGACTCAAAACCGCGAGCAGCAACAAGAGCTGCAGGGACAGGGCAATCTCCTGACCTGTCTCCGGTTCACGCACCGAGATGTCGACAAATGGTATCCGCAATCCCTCCGCACCCGAGCTTGGTGGATCTATCGATTGCGCGTGCGCGCCGGCAGGCATCAGTAGAACTGCCAGGAACACCGCGAGTAGTATTTTTTTCGTCATGCCCCCCTCCCGATCGACATGGCTATCTCATCTTTCTGAGCCGTTCCCTCTGCCTGTGCATAAAATCAAAACTTCCGACACCGTTTCCCGCGGGCCGGAGCACCGATCCGAGCATTTCAGGAAAACTCCTGCGTGCCGCAGGCGCTGTCTCTTCCGGCGTGAGCCGGAGCTCATCGAGTGTCTCCTGGTCGGTGATCTCCGAGATCAAAGACACCGCGCTTTCACCTGCCCCGACGAGGTAGACGTGGTTTCCGACTTGAACGACGTGCAGGCTCTTGTTACCGGCAAGAGCCCGAGATCCAAGCATTCGGATGCTTTCTCCGCTGTTCACGCGTCCGACGGTCGACCGCTTTAAAATGTTAAAAAAGAGGTAGATCACGACGATCACGATCCCGAGGATGAACAACATGCGAGCAAGGTCCCAGAACCCGATGCCGGCAAAGCTGTCATCGGCGGGCTCAGGGGCCGTAGTTTGCTCCTGGAATACGAAACGAGACTCGTCTGATTCGGTACTTGAAGCCGGCTCCTGCGCAACGGCGCCGAACGTGACTGCCAGTAGCAGCGCTATGAGACATACGTGTTTCAGTGTTCCCCTCCCCTTAACACCGACTCTACGCCATCGTGGAGAGACGCTCCATCGTCGAGACGATCTCGGTGATTCTCACACCAAAGTTTTCGTCGATGACCACGACTTCTCCCTTCGCGATCAACTTGTGGTTCACGAGAATGTCGACCGGCTCTCCGGCAAGCTTATCGAGCTCTATGATCGTACCTTCTCCAAACCCGAGAATCTCCTTGATGAGTTTCCGCGTTCGTCCGAGCTCTACGGTGAGCTCCATATACACGTCCATCAAGAGACCGATGTTCCCCTGTTCCTGAGACGCGCCCTGCATCTGCAAATTCGGGAACTGCACCGGCTGCACGGGGGGACCGCCGCCCATCTGGCCGCCCATCTGGCCACCCATCTGGCCGGGATTCTGATACGGCTGCTGGTACTGTGGTGCACCGCCTACTTGGCCGCCCATCTGGCCGCCGCCGAATCCGGCAAACGGGTCCGCTTGCTGCTGCGGCCCACCCGCCATTTGCTGTTGACCGGCCTGCGGCGCAGCGCCGCCGGCTATAGCCTTGACGATTTGAGCGTCGTAAATTTCGTACAAGTCGAACGGCCGCTCGCCTTCGATGCTCACGCGATACGAAAGGCACGCGAACTCTCCGTCGGGGTACTCCAAACCGCCGGTGCTCTTTTTTTCACCGCCCGGCGGATCGGTCATGATGCTTACCGAGGCTTTTTCGCTGAGTGCGGTCACAACCGGTCCGCTGATTTGCGAAAACGCTTCCTGCAACGCGCTAAGCGTTGCTTCGTCGATCTCGATCCCGTCCTGGCCGATCAGAGGAGTCGCGATCTTGACCGCGGCGTCCTCGGATAACAGATACGAGTGCGCGCCCGGAGCGCCGTCGGAATAATTCAACGTTATTTGAACCATTTCCTCATCGACGCTCGAGATGAACTCATCCTGCGACATCATCTGAGCCTTGGGATCCGCGATGCGGACATCTTTCCCTACCAGCGTCGCCATATTCGACTTTTGCGCCTCGACGGTGTCTTTGACCACCGCGCGAAACGCCTTGAGTTCCGCATCCGACAAATCCGGTACCGTGGACGGTTCAGGCGCACCGCCTATATCCATCCCACCCGAGCCCTGCAACAATGCGTCGATTTCGTCTTGGGACAGTGATCCGTCGCTCATTGGCTACTCTCCTTCCTCTGCCGTCAGCTCTTCGAAATCCTCGGCTTCTATGTCCTCGAGCTGACGCGTGATCTGCACCGCCACCCTGTTGCCGATCTGCCCGGGCTTACTCAAAAACTTGGGCCGGTTGCCGATCTTCAGGCACATTGGATCGGAAATCCGGACGTTCGGCAGTCGGATTACGTCGCCCACGCGCAGCGCAAGCACGTCACGAACCGTAAGGTCCATGCTTCCGATCTCCGCGACTATCGCGACCTCAATCGTCGACAGCCGGTCCCGCAAAATATTCAAGTTCTCGGTCGTGGCTCCACGGCGTACGGGAGAGTACCAGTACTGCGCCGAAAGCTTCGAGATAATCGGTTCGATCGTTAGGTACGGAATGCAGAAGTTCATCATCCCTTCTACATCCGTGACTTTGGTCTCGAGCGTTACAAGCACGACCATCTCGGTTGGCGGAACGATCTGCGCGAACTGCGGGTTGGTCTCGATCTGCCCGAGCCGTGGCCTGAGATCGATTACCTGAGCCCACGCTTCGCGCATGTTTCCTAGAATCCGGACGATGATCCCTTCCATGACCGACTGCTCGATGTCCGAGAGATCGCGCATGACCTTCGCGCCCTCACCCTGTCCACCAAAAAGACGGTCGATGATAGAAAACGTGATCGCGGGATCAATCTCGAGAATCGCCGATCCCTTGAGTGGATCCATGTTGATCACCGCGAGCGTCGTGGGGTTCGGGATCGACCGTATAAACTCCTCGTACGTGAGCTGGTCGACCGACGCGACGTGGACTTGGACGAGGCTGCGGAGCTGTGCGCTGAGTGAGGTTGTCGTCAAACGAGCAAAAGTCTCGTGCATGATCGAGACCGTTCTGATCTGTTCCTTCGAGAATTTATCCGGGCGCTTGAAGTCGTATATCTTGATCTTGCGCTGATCGGTGGGTTGGTGAATTTCTTCGGTATCGACATCTCCGGACGAGATAGCGTTGAGAAGCTGATCTATCTCATCTTGAGAAAGCACCTCGGTCATGTAGTTCCCTCTCCCGTCGGAATTTTCTCACATATTTCCTTTTTTATCAACCGTTTACGCAAAATCTCCCGAATTTAGAATTCGATAATCTGGTATTCGTCGAACTCAATGTCCCGTATCTGCCCGCCACCCAACAATGCATTGATACTGTTCATGAGATCGCGTTTCACGCGCTGCTGGTTCTCGGCGCCGAGTAGCTCGTTCGCCCGTCGATTACTGAAGTACCGGAGAACCAAACCCCTGATCTGAATCCGCCGATCGATAAGTTCGGTTGTCACGGCACGGTTGTCTCTGTCGTATCCCAAATGCAACGAGACAAGAAACGTTTGCCGCGGCGTATCGGCCGTCGTTCCACGGAGCTGCTCGTTCTCCTCGGTTACGCGAAACCACTCGTACACGGGTGGCGCACCTGTGTACGCCTCGCTGACCGGCAGGCGCGATTGTGAGGCGCCGCGCGCGTCGGTGATCATGTTCACGGTGATCACGACAACCACGACGATGAAGATGATCGCTCCGATGATAATAGCCGCCCACTTCAGAATCTGAATCGTCAGTTCCGACAGGAATCCGATCTTCTTCCCGCCGGCCTGTCCCTCTTCTTTTCCGCCCTCATCAAGGTCAGCCAAATTCAGTTCGTCCGACATTTCCAACTCCATCCGCGCACGGTCCGCGGCGTTGATTTCTCGAATACGTGCCCGATCGTCACAGGTGCCCGTCGCTTAAAATGATCACGTCGACGCGCCGATTGTACGCACGCCCTTCGTGCGTTTCGTTACTAAACAGAGGACGGTGCTCGCCGAGCCCCATAACCTGGAACCGGTTCTCGGGCACACCGTAATCGGCAAGGAATCGGAAAACACTCAAACTCCGGTCCACCGAAAGCTCCCAGTTCGTCGGCCATGGTCCCCCAGGGTCGGTCGGAATATTATCGGTGTGCCCCTCGATCCGAAACGTTCGTTCCGATAACTCCTCGGTCTTCAACAACTCGGACAGTCGCTGGATCACGCTCCGCGACGCCTCGATATCGAGGTCCGCACTCGCTACACGGAAAAACGCGTCCGACGCCAGCGAGATGACCAACCCTCTTTCGTCTTCCTGCACACGAACCTTCTGCGACCTGATCTCCGGCTCAAAAATGGAGATTGCGGTGCGTCGCGCGTTGTCGAGCGCGCGTCCGCGTTGCATCGAAGGAAGCGCCATCACGGTGTGCCCGAGTTCGGCCAAACGTCCGGCCTGAAGCGTGTTCCCGCCTTGAAACATCCCGAGACCGGGAAACGCCGAAAGGATCAGGCGGAGCTGGTATCCGTCGATCGTCGCGGTCGTGAACAAAAGCACGAAGAACGTAAGAAGCAACGTGACCATGTCGCCGTACGTCAACATCCAGTCCGGAGCGCCTTCGGATTCTTTTTTCTTTCGTTTCGCCGGTCGCGCCATCGCTACTCCCTACCCGACGCGTTTCGAATCGCCTCAACCTGCTTCGGAGGCATGAACGACATCAATTTCTCGAAGAGGATCCGCGAGTTGTCACCCGACTGAATCGAAAGAATCCCCTCGATAACGATCTCTTTGGCGCGTGCTTCTTCCTTGTCGCGGTCCTGAAGCTTGCTCTTGATCGGGATGAGCACCAAGTTCGCAAAAAACGAACCGTACAGGGTCGTGATCAACGCGGTCGACATACCACGACCGATGATCGATGCGTCACCGCCAAGGTTCACTAACATCGCGATCAACCCGATCAACGTTCCGATCATACCAAACGCGGGCGCAATCTTCGACCAGTCGTCAAAAACCTTGATGCCGGCGTCGTGCCGGCTCTGAATTTCGTTGAGCTCGTTGTACAAGATGTTTTTTATGATCTCCGGATCGATTCCGTCGACAACCAGGCCGAGCCCTTTCTTCATGAAATCGTCGTCGATCTGATCGAGGTTGTCCTCCAGAGCGAGCAGCCCTTCGCGGCGCGCACGTTCGGAAAACCCGACGAGATCCTCGATCAGTTTCTCTTCTTGCCAATTCGGTTTGTTGAGCGCCAACTGCAGAAATCTAACGATCCCGAGCATCCGGCTCATCGGATTAGCAACGAGCATCGCGCCGAACGATCCACCAAGGACGATCAGAACCGAATCCGGGCTGAGGTACGGTCCGAGACCCGCGCCTCCGATCAAAACTCCGACGACGACCATGGAAAAGCCGAGGCCGAGGCCGACAATTGTCCCAAGATCCATGCTCACTCCTCGTTCTTGAACGCGCCGATTTGGCGACGATACTCGATTATCTCGTCGTAGATCGACGGATAATCGTCTTTGACGACCAATCGTTTACCCGACAGCATAATCAGAGTTGTATCGGGGTTTTTCTCGATATACTCGATATGGTGCGGATTCACGTAAAAAATCGTCCCGTCAAGGCGCGTTACCTGGATCATCTCGGCGTCATTTTACCCCTCTACCGCTTTAATGTTAAGACTTCCTGCAACAATTGGTCGGCGGTCTGTATTGTTCGCGAGTTTGCCTGGAACCCTCTCTGCGTTACGATCATGTCCGTGAATTCCGCAGCGAGATCGACGTTGCTCATTTCGAGTGTCCCCGCGATCACGCGGCCCTTGCCCGCGACTCCCGACGGCCCGACGTCCGGCATCCCCGAGTTGATCGTGACAACATAGTTGTTCTCGCCGGCCTTTTCAAGGCCGCCGGGGTTCACGAACGACGCCAAAGCGACTTGGCCGAGCGCGCGGTTGGTGCCGTTAGAGAAAACACCGGTGATAGTTCCACTCTGATCGATCCGGTAGTCCTCGAGGTACCCCATCGGGTATCCGTTCTGCTCGTACACTTTGGTCGACGAGGCGGAGGCGTACTGCGTCATCGAGTTTGTGAACGCGCCGACGCGGCCGAGCGTTACGTTCGCGGTTTGGACCGCCGGAGCTTCGGGAAGCCCGGTTTCCGGGTCGATCGGCACGAGCGACTCAGGAACCTGGAATGAGAGCTGGACCGAAAGCTCGTCGGTTTCGACGGTACCGCCCGCGGCGTTAGAAATCGACTGAAGCGTCCCTTCGTTCGAGAACTCGATCACGAAACTCGCGCCGTCGGGGCTTTCGGTTCCCCCGACGCTCACCGTCTGAGGAATCGCGACGTCGGCCTCGGGCGAAACGGTTGTGTTGGCGAGCCACCTGTTCGGCTCGTCCGGCACCCGCGTGAAGTCGATGCGAAGCGTATGGCGATTGCCGTACGAATCGTAGATGTCCTCTTCGACCGTCCACGTGCCTTCGAGAATCTGGCTCTCGGTTGCATCCGCAGGGATCACGGGCGTCGTCTTGTTAAGGTTCGACGCGACAAAGATCTCCGTCGTCGCGCCGGCGGGGTCTTTGCCGCCGATAGGGATGATCAGGTCGTCGAGAGAGGACGACGTATTGATAATAGTACGGCCGTCGATCTGCTCGGCGAGCCAGCCCTGAACGCGCATTCCGTTCGAGGGGTTGACCAGATTACCCTCGGCGTCGAGACCGAACGCACCCGCCCGCGTATAGAGGTTCTGGTCGCCGTCACGCAGGACAAAAAACCCTTCACCCTGGAGAGCAAGATCGCTCTTGACACCGGTCGTCTGCAGCGAACCTTGCGTGAAGATCGTGTCGATCGACGACGTCATCACTCCAAGCCCGACCTGCCGCGGGTTCACCCCACCAACTTCCTCGCGTGGCCGCGATGCGCCCTGCATCATTTGCGAGATCATGTCGTGGAAGTTCACACGCCCACGTTTGAAACCCGTTGTGTTGACGTTAGAGACGTTGTTACCGATCACGTCCATTCGCGTCTGATGATTCTGAAGACCGGACACACCGGCGTACAATGATCGCATCATATCGTTGCCCCCTTACTGCCGAACGCGCGTGACGTCTTGGACGTCGAAGTATGTGTTATTCACGAGAACTTGTGGATACTCGCCGTTGGTGACCTCCGAGACGATTCCGGTTGTGACGCCGGCTGCACCCGCAACCTCGACCTCGCGCCCGAGCAGCCCAATCGCCTGCCCCGCAGTGAGCAACGACGACAGCCGCGCGAACTGATTGCCCATGTTCGTCATCTGTTCCAGCGTCGAAAACTGAGCCATCTGCGCGATGAACTCACGATCCTCCATCGGCGACATAGGATCCTGGTTCTGCAGCTGCGTGATCAAAATCTTCAAAAAATCGTCCTTACCGAGGGCCTGTGTCTTCACTTCACCGTCGTTGACCGTACGGTTGAACGCTTCGACTTGTGCGCCCAAACGTGCCCGATCCGCTGCACTCATCATCCCAACATCCATCGATTGACTCCTTCCTTTCTCCGGTTACGCAAAAACGTTCACACGAGTGTCTTCGAAGCCGTAGTACACGACCGCGTGAGTATTCCTCTCGAATTCACCCGCTACCCTCTGCGGTCCGTCGGACCGCGGACGGTCATCCGCGTCGGATCGCTCACCGTCGCCGACCGAGACCTCCATCGAACCGAGTTCGATGCCCGCCTCGGCAAAAGCACGCGCCAGATCGTCCATGTTCTGCGCAAAGATCTCGCGTATACTTGAATTCTCGACAAGAATTCGCCCGGCTATATGGTTATCCTGCATTTGCAGCCTGATTCGTACGTTGCCCAACTCCTCGGGGCGCAACACAAGGCGAATCTCACCCGAGTTCTCGGTTCGCAGAATTATCCGTGCCTCGCGGACGATCTCGGCATTTGCGCTCTCGCGAAGCGATCGGGCGAGTTCCGCCGAAGCCTCGGCGTACCTCACGGGGTTCCGCGCGTTCACCGGTTCGTTTCCGCCCTGGTTTCTGATCTCGATGCCGGGAGCTTCGGACGAGGTTCGGTTTTCGTCGGCGCTACCGGATGCCTCACGACTCGCGACCGGATCGAGCCTCTCGGCGCGTCGCGTGTCGATCACCTTCACACGCGGCTCGCCGTCGCGATCGCGCGATCCGACTCGTTCGCTTTTCTCGACGCCGCGTTTCTTGCCGCGGTCTTCCGGGTCTTCCCGGTCCCCACCGTCGTCAGCCTTATCGGCGAGATCACCGCGTTCCGACCGAACGGTATCCGCGCGGTCGATAGCTTGGTCGCCGCCGGTCCTGCCTTGGTCGCTCGTTTGACCGTTTTTCGCATCGGAACGGTCGGACTCGTCACCGACCGGTCGCTCTTTCTGTCCGGCGTCGATATTGGTCGCCGCGTGCCGACTCTCGGCCTCACCGCCACCGAGCTTTTCCTCAATTCGGGCGTTTCGGGCCTCTTTCGGCTCGAGTTGCCCCTGCACACCCGCGACGCCCGCGCGCGAGCTCTCGTCGTCGTCGTCGTCGGCATTGCTCTTTTTCACCTCGGCATCGGCGACCGCATTCCCGCCAACAGACGCGTGTTGGATCGCTTTGGCTTCTTTGGTCGCCATGTCCGTTTTATTGCCGAGCTTGTTTGCCACGTCTTCCCCGTTTGGGTTGCGGCGGTCGGACGGTTCGTTTCCCTTCGTCTTGCGCTCCGCGGCGTGGCGCGCGTCCGAGTCGCCGGCGGCTTCGGCTTTGCGCGCGGCGGCCGTTTTTCTTTCTGCCGCACGCGTATCGGTCTCATCGCTTCGGTCGGATTTTTGGTTCTCGCGAGCGCCGAATTCGGCGTCTTTTCTGGTTTTTTCGTCGGCCTCGCGGTCGTTATGTATGTGGTCCGATGAGCCGGTCCGTCGGTCAGGCGACGGTTCAACGTCGATTAGCGCGCGTTCGAGAAAACCCGCAAACCGATGGATCTCGGTCGAGTCAGGTCCCCGAGCGCGCCCAACATCCCACGAAGCGGGAGCGGAAGAGACGTTTGCGGCCACAAGAGCTGTTGTCACGGAACCTCCAATATCCTACTGCGGCGGTCGTATCGTCATCTTTCTCTGGATCTCGGCCGCCCGCTGGGCGGGAAGCCGGGAAAGCCAAAGTGGAACGAAAGAGAACTCGCCCTCAGCGCGAGCAATCTCTTCGGTGACGCGTAACGTTTCGATCAGCATCTGATCGTCGTACCCCACCAGGATCGCTACGGCTTCCTCGGGACGCATATTCACCAAGTCCCGGGAAATCTGTTCCAACACCGCTCTTCTATTCTCGTACTGTCTGACCCTTTCATTGAATGAATTCTCTCGATCTCGGATCTCTTCCTCGCGAAACTCGAGTTCTTCCTGCATCCGCCCGAGTTCGTTCAACCTTTCATCGATCTCCGATTCTCGACGGTCGAGTTTCTCCGAAACGAGAAGAATCGCGTCTTCCTGTTTCGCGATCCGAGCCGAGTCGAGCAAGAACGGGCCGTCGGGATCGTCGTACACCGGACGCGGTTGAAGACCGAGAATTCGAAGCGCCGGACCAAACACGTCCTTCACGTCGATTATTCCCAAGTAGTCAAACCACAGCGCGCCTCCGGCGATCATCACGAAGTTCAGCAGGATAAGAAGAAAAATGCGCGGCGCCGCTCCGATCCGACTATAACGAGCCATCATTACCCCCCTGAATCCTCGAACGCGCCGAAACTCCGGACGCGATTTCGTCCATGTCTTTCTGATCGTGCTTCATCGACTCTTTATAGTAATCATCGGCGCGCCGTTCCTTGAGCTTCTCCAACACTTTCTTCTGTTTCGCGACCTCATGATACTCGCGTTGAACGACAAGGCGCTCTTTTTCGCGGGCTTCCAGTTCCGTCGTGAGCCGAGAAACGGTCTGCTCGAGATGCGAGATGTACGCTCCCTGTGCGAACCGCAGCTCGATATCGGCACCTGTATCGCGCGAAAGCTGAAACGCGCGCGACCTTCGCGCGCGACAGTCATCGATGCGCATCTCGAGCTCGATGCACCTACGCGTGGCGACGGCGAGCCGTTGCTCGACCTCGCGTGCGGCGTAAGAGCGAAGCGTCAAGAGACTCTCGAGTGAAAACCGGAATCTACGCACCACGGTCACCGTTCATGTTCGCGAGTCGCTTGATACCCGCGTGCGTCGCATCGAGATCGGCCTTTTCTTCGATCTCTTGCCTCAGGAAGTTGTTGATCTCGGGCATCTTTGCGATCGCCTCGTCGATGTCCGCGTTGCTGCCTGCGGCGTACGCCCCGACGTTAATCAGGTCCTCGGCTTCGGCGTACACCGCGAGCAACCTTCGGACTTTGCCCGCCGCCGCGCGTTGCTCCGGCGATAGCAGCTTTGTCTCGAGCCGCGACACCGACGCAAGCACATCGACCGCCGGATAATGGTACTTCTGCGCAAGACGACGCGACAGAACGATATGCCCGTCGAGAATTCCTCTCACCGCGTCGGCGATCGGCTCGTCCATATCGTCACCTTCGACGAGGATGTTGTAGAAACCCGTGATCGTGCCGTTTGTACCGCTGCCACAGCGCTCGAGAAGCCGAGGCAGCACCTCGAACACCGACGGCGGAAACCCACGCGTCGTAGGAGGTTCACCGATAGCGAGGCCGACCTCGCGCTGCGCGCGCGCGAACCGCGTGACCGAGTCGAAGAGGAGCATCACGTCGGCGCTCTGGTCGCGAAAGTACTCGGCAATCGCCGTCGCGACGAATGCGCCGCGCAACCGGGCGAGCGGCGGCGTGTCGGAGGTCGATACGACGATGACCGACCGCGCGAGCCCCTCGGGTCCGAGGTCGTTCTTGATGAACTCGCGGACCTCACGTCCGCGCTCTCCGATCAACGCGATCACGTTCACGTCGGCCGACGTGTTCCGCGCGATCATTCCGAGTACGGTCGACTTCCCGACGCCGCTCCCGGAAAAA
>PXBQ01000024.1 GCA_003566875.1 Spirochaetaceae bacterium
ACCGAACACTCGCCGGACCGATCTCCGTACGTCGGTACATTCTCGAGACGAACACCGCGTTCTTCTGCACGGCAGCTCTTCAGGCGGTCGCCGCCGCGCTCGCGCTGCGTATCGCCGTACCGGACCTCAGCGCGACCGCATTGCTCATGGTCGTCGTGATCATCTCGGCTTTCGCACTCGTCGCTGTCTCTTTCACCCTGGCAGTCGCGAACACGATGAAGACGGTCAAGCGGACGGTGATCACCGCGAACTTTTTGATCATGCCGATGGTGATGCTCGGTGGTGCGTTCTGGCCGTTCGACATCATGCCCGAGTACCTGCAGCGGATCGGCGCGTTCTCGCCGACGCGATGGACCACGTCGGCAACCGCATCCGCTCTGTCCGGCGCGTCGTTCGCCGAGATCCTTCCGGAACTCGGGATCCTGTTGTTATTCGCGGTCGTGTTCCAGATGCTCGGCTCGTGGCGCCGCGTCGACGTCGCGAAGTAGGCGAGGCGAAGCGGGCGTGACGTACCACCGATGCGCGTCGGACGGCGTGTTACTTCTTCTTCAGCGCCCGCTCCGCCGCGCGACCTTTCTCGTCGAGTTCCGCGAGCTCTTCCGGGCTGAGCCGGACCGTGAGCGCCGCCGCGTTTGATGCGGCCTGGCTCGGGGAGCTCGCGCCCGGAATCGCGACGATACTCGTGCCGTGCATCTGAACGGTCCACGCGAGAGCGACCTGCGCGGGCGAGCAGTCGTGCGTCGCAGCTACGGCACGCAGGCACTCGACGAGCGGCCGCGTCGCCGCGAGCCCCACGGTTTTGAAACGCCGCAGCCACTTTCGTGGACCTTGTTTGCTGCGAATATCGTCGCCGTCGTGAAAGCGCCCGGTCAGAATCCCTTGCGAGAGCGGCGAGTACGCGATGATCGTGATCCCGAGCTCCTTCGCCGCGTCGAGCACGCCGTTGCGTTCGATCTCGCGGTCGATCAGGCTGTAGCGCATCTGGTTGCTCGCGAGTGGTAGGCCCATCGTCGCGAGCCGGTCGTGCGCGCGGCGCATTCGGCTTTCGTTGAAGTTGCTCACGCCGACCGCGCGTATGCGACCGTCATCGACCAGGCGTCCCATCTCGGCCGCTTGAGACTCCACGCGCGAAAAGCTAAAAGGCTGGTGTATCTGGTGCAAATCTATCACCGGCCGCACCGTCGAGTTGGTTGCGATCGCCGCCAATGAACGCTCGCGCACCGGGAACGTTTTTGCTATCGAGCGTTTTGTCCGGAACGCGGGGAACCACTTGTCCGCGATTATATACGCGTCGCGGGCAACGCCGATCTCGCGCAGCGCCTCGGCAAGGCTCTCTTCGGAGGCTCCGTTTCCATACACCTCGGCGGTATCGAACCAGTTTATCCCACCGTCGAGCGTCGCGCGGGCGATCTCGACGACGCGTTCCTGCGGTATCGAGGCCCAGTAACGCCCCGCGAATCCGCGGCTCCGCGAGAACTGCCACGTTCCGAGTCCAATCGGCGTGACTTCGATCGGTGATTTCCCGAGTTTATAGGTGGTCGCCATGCGGCAAAGGTAAACCTATCGGCCGCTCGGATCAAGCGAAACCCCTTGAATTTGATGTCGTCGTTGGCCCCGGCAGTTAAAATCGTGTACCCTGATTCCAGTTCGCGAATGCGTCAACAGACAAGGAAGGAGTTTCGAGATGAAAGAACAATGGGACACGGAATTGAGAAAAGACCGGTTTGACCCGGGCGATCGTCGGAAAACGATGAAAGCTGTTGTTACCGCGGGAAACGGCGGCTACGAAAAACTTCAGTGTCGCGAAGTACGTCTGCCTGTGCCTGGGCCCGGCGAGGTTCTCTTACAGGTCCTCGCCGCCGGTGTCAACAATACCGAGATAAATACCCGCGTGGGCTGGTACTCGTCCTCAATCAAAACCGGCACCGAGGACGCGGCAACAGCCGGGGAACAGTCGGTTACCGACACCCCTGACGGCGGGTGGAACGAGGCGACGCCGTTCCCTTTTATCCAGGGTACCGATTGTTGTGGCCGTATCGTGTCGGTTGCCCCCGGCGGGGATGAAAGCTCGATCGGTTCTCGCGTGCTTGTTCGCGCCTGCATGCGGCCGCATGGATTTGAGTCGATGGAAAACGTCTGGATGGGCTCTGATTTCGACGGTGCCTTCGCCCAGTTTGTCAAAGTTTCCGCAGGCGAGGTGTTTGCCGTGGACTGCGATTGGAGCGATGCCGAGCTCGCTACGATCCCCTGCGCCTACGGAACCGCCGAAAACATGGTCCATCGCAGTACGGTGTGCGACGGGGAGCACGTTCTCGTTACGGGGGCGTCCGGCGGCGTCGGCTCCGCGGTCGTGCAACTGGCAAGACGACGGGGCGCGACCGTGACCGCGATCGCAGGAAAGGCAAAGATGGAGCAGGTTCTTGCTCTGGGAGCGGACCGCGTGATTGATCGTGATGACGACGTCGTTGGCGCGCTCGGCGAGAACGCGGTGGACGTGATCATTGACAACGTTGCCGGTCCGGCCTTCGGAGGGTTGTTGAAAGTGCTGAAGCGAGGCGGAAGATACGCGTCGTCCGGGGCGATCGGAGGCCCTTTGGTGACGCTCGATATGCGCACCTTCTATCTGAAGGATTTGACGCTCATCGGTTGTACGGCTTGGGATGAGCCGGTTTTCCCAAACCTCATCTGTTACATCGAGCGCGGTGAACTGCGACCGCTGGTAGCAAAGACATTTCCTCTTGAACGGATCGCAGACGCCCAGCGGGAGTTTCTCGAGAAGAAGCATGTCGGAAACTTTGTGTTGATTCCACCGGCGTTGGACGTAATGTAACGACACCGTACGTTGGCACACAAAAAAATTGGACACGAAAAATTAGTGTTCGATTGATAGTAATCGCAACCAAGCCTCAAATAGACGTTCGAAAGCAACTCAACCGGAAGAAAGTCAATAGAATTCAAATGTTTCATCGACTTGACGTAACCCGGGCATCGCCCTACTATAATTCTAAGAACTGCAAATTAGAGGAGAAAAAAGATGCAGAAGAAGAAAATTGTTATTGCGGGGTTTTTAATAGCCACCATGGTGCTTACGCCCGCCGCGGTTTTCGGCGGCGGACAGGCGGAGGACGATGGGGTTGTGGAAGTCACGATGGCCGACGCATCGTGGGACAGCATTCTGGTCCATAATCGGATCGTCGCGTTTATCCTGGAAAACGGTTACGGCGGATACAGCGTTGATTTTATTCCTGGTGATACGATCCCGTTGTTCAATGGTCTCGCTTCCGGTGACATCGACATCAACATGGAGTCGTGGCACACCAATTTTCCGGAAGCGTATGAACAGGAGTACGAAGCCGGTCGAATCGTAAACGTCGGCAAGAACTTGCCCGACGGACCGCAGGGCTGGTGGGTACCGCGTTACTTGATCGAAGGTGATCCGGAACGTGGAATTGAAGCGACGGCACCGAACCTTCGTTCCGTGGCTGATCTGCGCGATTACGTGCACCTTTTCCCAGACCGCGAAAACCCCGGCATGGGACAGGTTATCTTTCCGCCACCCGGTTGGGCTGCCGTGGCTGTCAGCGAGGAGATCTTCGAAGAGTTTGAGCTGAACGACGTGTTTACCGGTTTTCTACCCGGTTCAGGCACCGCTCTGGCCGCGTCGATGCGGGGCGCTTACGATCGTGGTGATCCATGGGTAGGGTACTACTGGGAACCTACCGCCATCATGTATCAGCTGGATATGGTCCGCCTTCAGGGGTCCGAGTTTCCGGCTGCGGAGGTCGATATTCTGATGAACGCCGAGAGTGCGGAGCGCCTGCCCGAGGTGAGAGACTTTCTGTCCCGATACAGCACGACCGTCGCGATGAACAATGAGTTTCTGAACGTGCTGGCGAATGAGGTGGATAACGCGGAACAAGCGGCGGAGTGGTTTCTGCGCAATCGCGAAGACGTCTGGACCGAGTGGGTGAGCTCCGAAGTGGCCGGCAACGTCCGCTCCGCCCTGCAGTAATAGGCACCGGGTTCTGTGAGTAATCAAAGTGAGTCTATCGGGGGTGCCCAGGCGGCACCCCCGAGCGCCGCGGACTCGGGAATCGCCGTTCGTGCGCATGGTATCTGGAAGGTTTTCGGTCGAAATCCGGAACGGGTACTGGAGCCAAAATACCGCGACCTGCCCAAGAAAGAACTCCAGCGAAGAACCGGCTGTGTGGTCGCCTTACGCGACGTCAATCTGGAAGTGAAAGCCGGGGAGCTTTTCGTACTCATGGGGCTGTCGGGAAGCGGCAAGTCGACCATGATTCGTACACTCTTGCGCCTTGTGGAGCCCACCTCCGGCACCTTGCACGTTGACGGCAAGGATGTGGGGGCCATGTCGCATAAGGAGTTGCTGGAGTTTCGTCGTAACCTTGTGAGCATGGTATTCCAGAGTTACGGCCTGCTGCCGCACTACACGGTGCTGGAAAACGCCGCCTACGGACTGCGGTTGCGCGGTGACGAGAAGGGCGAGCGCGAAGCGCGGGCGATCGAGGCACTGAAAATGGTCGGTCTCGCGGGGTGGGAGAGCTACTACCCCACATCGCTGTCCGGCGGGATGCAGCAACGGGTAGGTCTTGCGCGGGCCTTGGCCAAGAATCCGGATATTCTGTTGATGGATGAGCCCTTCAGCGGTCTTGATCCGCTGATTCGACGGCAGATGCAGGACGAGCTTGTCGACATTCAGGAGGATATCGGCAAGACAATCATCTTCGTCACCCATGACCTTCCCGAAGCGCTCAAGCTGGGGGACCGAATCGCTATCATGCGCGACGGTCAGGTGATCCAGGTGGCGGAGCCTGAAGAGATCCTGAGCAATCCTTTCGATGAATACGTGCGGGCTTTTACGCGTGACGCGAGTCCCGCGCGCGTGTTTACCGCCTCTACGGTAATGGAAGAGCCGGAAATGCTCTTGTACCGCTGGCAGGGACCGCTTACCGCGCGAACGGAGATGGAGCACAATAAGCGGGAGTGGTCGTTCGTTGTCGATCGAAAACGAGTGTATCTCGGCGTTGCGACGCGGGACGTGATCGAGCGTTTGGCCAAAGAAAAGCGAACCACCGTGGAGAAAGACGATTTGCAGTACCTGGAACCGGTAAAACCGGATGTGATTATTGAAGATCTGTTCGGGTTAGTCAGTTCCGGGAGCTACCCCTTGCCGGTGACCGATGACCAGGGACGGTTGCTCGGTGTTGTCCGGCCCCGGGCCATCCTGAATGCCCTGTCGACGGAGGAAGACGATGCGTGATTTTCCCGATTGGATTCGCTTTCCCGTAGCCGACCGGGTTGACCACGCGATGCGATGGGTGCTTAACAACCTGGGCTGGTTCTTCGACTGGGTCGGAGACGTGGGGTTGGGGATCCTGATCTCGGTGGAACGTGCGCTGTTGTTCGTACCGTGGTGGGTGGCGGTCATCGGCGTCGGCGTTCTGGCGTGGCGCGTAATGGGCAGTAAACGATCGGGAATCGCCATGGCGGTTCTGCTATTTATGGTTGGGGCCTTCGGTTACTGGACGCACGCGATGAACACTCTGTCTGTCGTTATCGTTGCCGTGGCGTTTTCGATCACGCTCGGGATCCCGTTAGGAATTCTTATGGCGTGGAATAACACCGTACGCAACCTGCTGACGCCGATTCTAGACGCGATGCAGACGATGCCGTCGTTTGTCTATCTCATCCCCGCATTGATGTTGTTTGGTCTAGGGCGCGTTCCTGCAACGTTCGCGACGGTCATCTACGCGATACCACCGGTGATCCGATTGACCAATGTGGGAATCCGCGAGGTGCCGTCCGCGGTGATCGAGGCTTCAACAGCGTTCGGTGCGGGCCGTTGGAATCTTCTGTTCGATGTGCAGCTGCCTCTCGCCCGACCCTCGATAATGGTCGGTGTGAACCAGACCACGATGATGGCGCTGGCCATGGTCGTGATCGGCTCGATGATCGGAAACCGCGGGCTGGGAATGGAAGTTCTCCTGGCGATTAACCGCGTGAATATCGGCCAGGGTTTTGAAGCCGGAATCTCGATCGTGTTTCTGGCGATTATCATTGACCGAGTCACCACCGCATTCGCGAAGGCAAAAAAAGTGGAGGCGTCCACCGGCGAGGATACCGAGACCGAAGAAATCGAAGAAGAGGCAGAGGAAGAGGGATCTCCCAAAGCCTCTGCGTAGCGCCTCGGCGCACGGCTATCGGGAACGGACCGGCGCCTATCTCGGTTACCGTGCGTCGCGCCCCGCGAATTCATGCTTTATGCTCCGGAGTTTGACGTTGGGCAGGCGGCGATTACCGCCGATCTGCTCGGCCGTGAGGCGGCCGGTGAC
>PXBQ01000079.1 GCA_003566875.1 Spirochaetaceae bacterium
CTGAGCCAATCCCATCCGAGCAAGACGCGAGCGGTCGTGGCGATCACCGCGGTCTCCAGGACCGCCGGAGCAAACCCAAGCCGAACCGCGACCGAGCCGAAGGAAGCTATTTTTGCCTTGTCGAAACCGAGTCCGGCTTTGAGGAGAATGACGACGAGCGCGAATAACCTGATCTCGTCGGACACCGCGATGATGTCCGCCGGCAGTACGTCGAGCACTGCCGGTCCCGCGACGACGCCCGCGATCAAGATGCCTATCAGGCGCGGTAGCCGCAACCGTGAGGCGACTTCGCCCGCGAGAAAACCGAGTGAGATTACGACGATTACTCCGAGCAGCATAACTGCGGACGATTCGACCACACCAAGACGATTGAGTCAATATTGGCTCAAGTAAGGACTGAGCATGGCGAGCCGGTTAAAACCCGAGCAGACGCGTAAGCTCGTCGTACCCCGTGACGATGTGATCGGGTATTACAGGCGCTCGTTCGGCCTCGTCACGCGTCGAGACGCCGGTCAAGATGAGCGCCGTCCGCATTCCTGCGCGCACGCCCGCCGGAATGTCGGTCTCGAGGTTGTCTCCGACCGCCAGAATCTGCCCGGTCCGCAGACCCAGCCGCGCGGCGGCAGTCTCCATGATCAACGGCTCGGGTTTCCCGATCATCACCGGCTCGACGCGCGTCGCCTCGCGTACCGCGGCGACGATAGCGCCGGTGCCGGGCAGGTCGCCTAACTCAGTATTGATGATCCGGTCGGGATTCGTCGCGATAAAACGCGCTCCGGCGAGAATCAACCGGCACGCGACCGTGAGTTTCCGGTACGTCAAATCCGGATCGTAGCTGACCACGACGTACTCAGGGCTGTCATCGGTGATCCCGATTCCGCGCTGCTCGAGCGCCTGTCGCAGCCCCGGGCCGCCAAGTACGTGCGCCGATCCGGATCCACCGGAGTCGGACTCGAGAAACGCCGCGGTTGCCTGTGCCGAGGTCAGGACGTCGTTCGGCGCGCACGGTATCGAGAAGCCCGAAATCTGCGCGGCGACCTCTTCCGGAGTGCGGTTCGCGCGGTTTGTGACGAAAAGGCACCGAACCCCGTTTGCCGTTGCGCGCCGGACAAACCCGGCCGCGCCGGGAACTGCCTCAGTGCCACGGTACACGGTTCCGTCGAGATCCAGAATAATCGCTGAAAACACGGCTCCTCCCCCGTTTATAGGTGCGGTCAGCTTACACGAGCGGGGTATCAACGAGAAGAGATCTCCGCCGCGAAGTCCGGCTCTTCAAACTCGCGGTCCAGAGGAAAGACCGGGCGGATGACCCGCGTGTACGCAAGCGATGGGATGTCCTGGTTTACGGCGCCTGGCGTGAGAGCGAGAAGCGCGCTTCGTGCGATCGCTCTGAGCTCGGGTTCAAGGTATCCGATCTTGACCGCGACGATCGTGGCTTCCTCAGGAATAATCCCAAGCCGCGTGAAATCGTGCCGGTAGTGAAAAGGTTTTCTCCTGGAGGTAAGGATAACCCGAACCGATCCGATCCGGATCACCGCGATGTCTCCTCCGACCGAGTCGCATGGATGAAGCGACTCGACGACCGCGCGGACGGCGAGCGGTCGACCGTTGACCGGGTCGAGTTTCCCCCCAAGCGTCAGATCGAGGGTCGCGTCGGTTCCCCGCGAGAAACACGAAGCGACCGCGGCAGCGTCCGGTATCGAGGCGTACACCGCGGATGCCGCGCCGGAGGTGAACTCTCGGTAAGCGAGAAGCTTTTCCAGGAAATACGGAACGTCCCCGACCCCGCCCGCGGTCGGATTGTCACCGGAGTCGCTGATCACGACCGGTGTATCATCCGACGCGAGCGCGGTGCGGATGCACCAGTCGGCGTTTCCCCCCGGAGTCCCAAACTCAAACCGCTCTCGCGCGTCACAGTACTGCCGGGCGATCGTCTCGGCGATGTTCGAGATCGTCGCAGCGTCGGTTCCCGTCACGACGACGCTCGCGGAGCTTCTCGGTTCGTCGGCCCAGACGTACCCGACCCAAAGCGACGCGTCGAGCACGCCGTCCGCTGAGCTGTGTTTCTCCAGCGAACCGAAAATACTTCTGCCGGGCTCGACAAGCGTGCTCGTGCGCTCGCCGGGAAGAATCACGGGGATTTTCACCCACGCTCTTAACGGGCGAGTGTCTTCATCGAGGCACCGAAGCAGCAGGCGGCACGCACGTTCTCTCGTCTCGATTGCATCGTCGTGCGGCGCGAGTCGGTACGCGGTAAAGATGTCGACCTGCTCGACGAGTTCGCGCGAAACATTTCCGTGAAGGTCCATCCCCGCAACGATGACGCAGCTTTTCCCGACGAGGCTGCGTATCGCGGAAGCCAGATCCGACTCGGCGTCGTCGATCGTCACCACGTTCATCGCGCCGTGAATATCCAGGTAGAATCCGTCGAGCGGCAGGGCGGCCTCTATCCGCTCGAGCAGGCGACGTTTCATCCGCGAGTAACTCGCTTTTTCGACCGGCCCCCCGGGGATCGCCTTCGCGTGCATACACGGAAGCCACGTGACATCGGTGCGCCCGTCGAAGACCCAATTGGCCATGAAAGGATACCGTTGCGACATCTCCGTGCCGCTGAGGATCGTGAAGTCTTGTACCGTGCTTGTGAGCGGTGAGAACGTACTACTCTCGATCGCGATCCCACCGATTCCGATTCGGTATTTTTCGGTTCTTGTCATAGCTCCCTCGTCGGCAGTTACGGTGTTATGTAGCCAAAGTAAACTCACTCGTGGTCCGGATCAAGCCCTGCTGGCTCGTTGCAGCAATTCTTATTTTGGACGGCAACCGGCGGACCCCAACGCCGATTTCTGCATTTGGCCGCCGAAACGTCGGCCAAACGCCACGAAATCGGCTGCAACCCGGCCGGTAGCCATGGCAGTTCTAAATGTGCAAGGCCACATTTAGAACTGCTGGGCTCGTTGCGGTGACGCCGGCAGCCGAGAACGCAGACAGCTCAATCGTAGAAAAGGCTTGCCGGAGTATATAAAAATCCATATATTCAGAAATAACATTACACCAACGGAGGATACTATGAAAATCACTTCACAGGCCCGCCCGTACGTATACGGAGCGCTCTCCGGGCTGCTCCTGACTGCGAGCGTCGGCATCGCCGGGCAGTTTTTCGGGACGTCCACGACGTTTCCGCGCGCGGCGACCGGCGTGCTCCAGATCCTTGGGTTCGATCTGAGCGGCTGGCAGTTCGCGCAGGTGCGCGACGGCGCTCTCACCGGCATCGCGTTCCCAAACTGGCAGCTCTTGTTCGTGATCGGGATAGGCGTCGGATCGTTCGTCGCTGCCCGGATCACGCGGACGTTCAAGGCGGAGTCGCTGCCGCAGATGTGGGTCGAGCGGTTCGGTGACCGGAAAGGAAAACGAATCGCGTACTCGATCGTCGGCGGCGTGATAGCGATGATCGGCGCTCGCATGGCGGGCGGATGTCCGAGCGGTCACGGCGTCAGCGGCGTGAGTCAGCTCGGCGTCAGTAGTCTGATCGCGCTCGCGATGTTCTTTGTCGGTGGTGTGGTAACCGCCCGGATTCTGTATCGAGGAGGCACGGCATGACACTGGTATTCGGACTCGTAACGGGAGTGTTTTTCGGCGCGTTCCTTCAACAGGCGGAGGCGATACGGTTTGAGCGACAGGTCGGAGCGATGCGGCTCATCGACATGACGATCGTCAAGTTCATGCTCACGACGATCGTCGTCGGTTCGATCGGAATCTACCTCCTCTCGGATCTCGGCGTGGTGTCGTTTGCTCCGCGATCGTTGAGCCTTGGCCTCCAGATCGTCGGCGGACTGTTGTTCGGCGTGGGGTGGGCGATCATAGGATACTGCCCGGGAACCAGCATCGGCGCGCTCGCCGAAGGCCGGTACCACGTTGTGTGGCCAATCATCGGAATGCTGCTCGGCGGGATCGTGTTCGCGCTGTTGTACCCGGCCATCCAGACGTACCTGGCTCCGATCGGCGCGTTCGGTTCGGTCTCGGTGCAAAGCCTTCTCGGCATCAGCCACTGGTTCGTGATCGCCGCGCTCGCGATCGGCGCGTTCTTCCTGTTCCGCTTCTTCGAGCGAAAAGGGCTTTGACCCGGAGGATCAACCGGATTTACGGCCGTCCGGGTGCTGCGTGCCTTTCACCGCGCCCGGCTTTCCGGTTCTGAAATCGTTTTTCATGTAGGCGAGGATTTCTTCGGTCGATAGTACCTTCGCGACCGTGCTGTTCGCGACCGTGAGCGCGGTCTCTTGATTCGCGGTCGCGGTCGCGACCGCGTCGCCGACTACCACGACATCGTACCCCCGCGAATTGCCCGCGTACGCGGTGCTCAGAACGCACTCGTCGGTCCAGAGGCCGACGATCACTATCGTATCGATGTCGTGCGCCTTGAGCTTTTCATCGAGGTACGATTTTCCGTTCTCATCGAACGTCCAGAACATATCCAGGTGTTTCCCGTGGTAGAACCAGCCGTCGGAAACCTCCTCGTCGGTCGGAGCGATCTCGGATAACGGCTCCAAGCCGGCCGAGCCGGTGAAGACGTACGCGGCGTTTTCGGGGTCATCCGGGCGCAGTCCGTGTGGGCCGTACCACCGATCCATCGCGTTCGAGATACCGTCGTCGAATCGGCGGCTCCACGCGCTCCACGCGATACACACCCCGTCACTCTTCGATCGAGCCGCGCGAAAGGCCTCGACCATCTTGACCATGTTCGGAAGAATCTGCCCGGCGTACGGTCGGTACTCCTCCTGACAATCATCGAGCAGCAACGCGATGCGCCGGGGACGATCCGCGAGGTTCCACGATGCCCAGAAAGAGAGAGGCGTGTCGTTCGGACCTCCCGGCGTCCTGCTGTAGTTTGGCATCGGCTGCAGCGCGAGTTCCATGTCGCGGTGCATACACGGCTGTTTCAAAGCCTCTTTCAGCGTCGGAACGTTTTTCTCGGTGAGTTTCATAAGAGCTTCACGCTACACCCCGCCCGGCATCGTGTCAAGGAAATCCTCGGGAGCGATACTCGTCGGAATCTGCAATGTATCGGCCCGCAACGGGCACGAGACGGGGTCGCGTGATGGTGAGTCGTGTGGTACCTTGGACGGAAACCGACGAGTTTCAAGGAGAGAGACAGTGAAAAAACCGAATATCGTGTTCCTTCACTCGCACAACACCGGGTGTTTCGTCGAGCCGTACGGGCACCCGGTGCCGACGCCGAACCTGATGCGGCTCGCGCGTGAAGGCGTCGTGTTTCGGCGAGCGTTTTCGGCCGCACCGACGTGCTCGCCGAGCCGCGGCGGCTTTTTGACCGGCACGTGGCCGCACGTGAACGGGCTGATGGGGCTCGCGCATCGTGGGTGGAACCTGAGCGACCCGTCGATGCACCTCGCGAGCACACTCAAACGGGCCGGCTATCATACGGCTTTGATCGGCGTCGAACATACCGGGTTCGAGGATCTCTCGACGGAGAACGGAGAGGGGTACGACGAGGTGCTCGACGTCGGTGACCGTACTTGGGCGGGTGTCGCCGCGGCCGCATCGACGTTTTTTTCAGGCGCACGCGAGACACCGTTTTTCGTGAGCATCGGTTTGAGAGAAACGCACATCCCGTTTCCCGAGCCCGACCCGGAGTGCGGTCCGAGCGAGGATCCGCGCTACTGTCGCCCGTTTCCGCGGCTACCGGACACGCCTGAACTGAGGCGAGAGATGGCCGCGTTCGCCGCGTCGGCGCGTCACATGGATCAGTGTTACGGATCGATTCTGGACGATCTTGATTCACGTGGCCTGGCCGATAACACGCTGCTTTTTTGTTTCTCGGACCACGGAATTCAGCTCCCGTACGGGATCGCGAACCTGTACGATACCGGAATCTCGGTCTACTGCGTCGCCCGGGGACCGACCGGAACGGCTCTCAGAGGAGGGAAGAGCATCGACGCGATGGTCTCTTTGCTCGACCTGTATCCGACCGCGTGCGAGGCGGCGGGCATCGACATACCGAGCCATGTCCAAGGCGCGTCGCTCAACGCGCTCGTCAACGACGAGACGACAGAGATACACGACGCGGTTTTCTCCGAGCAGAGTTACCATGCCGCGTACGAGCCCACGCGTTGCGTCAGGACGGATCGATATAAACTCATACGACGATTCGACGATCGTCGAGCCATCGTTCTGCCGAACGTCGACGACACCGAAAGCAAGGCTTTCCTTCTGAAACACGGCTGGCTCGATCAACGTCGCGATTCCGAGATGCTGTTCGACCTTTTCTTCGATCCGTACGAACACAA
>PXBQ01000215.1 GCA_003566875.1 Spirochaetaceae bacterium
CACCGGAGGAATTCGCGACCCGGAGGTGGTGAACGTCCTACTCGACGTTGCCGGCGGGTCGTATATACGCACTGTGCGGTTGAAAGCGATAGACGTGATTTACTCGTTACGTGGTCGCTGACTCCAGAATTGGTCGCTGACTCCAGAATTGGTCGCTGACTCCAGAATTGGTCGCTGAGTATTTTCGGGATTTTTGATCACGCGTCGGCCGCGCACCGGAATCCGAGGTTCCCGGTAGAGCTATCGGGTGTGTTCGAAGTGCGCGCGGCGACGCGGTACCGGTTGCAGTAGCTACTGTGGCAGAGGTACGAGCCGCCGCGCATCACTCTGAGCTTACCGGTCGGAGGGCCGGCCGGATCGACAATCGGGCCCTTCGTGTGGAAATCGACACTCCAGAAATCGGTGCACCACTCCCAGACGTTACCCGCGACCGTGTACAGGCCGAATTCGTTCGGCGAGAATGATTTTACCGGACACGTTCCTTGAAAACCGTCAGCCGCGGTGTTCCGGGTCGGGAAGTCGCCTTGCCAGATGTTGCACATATGCTTTCCGTTCGGCGTTAATTCGTCACCCCAGACGTACCTTTTACCGACCAGACCTCCACGAGCCGCGTACTCCCACTCGGCCTCTGTCGGGAGCCGAAGTCCGGCCCACTCGCAGTACCGATCTGCGTCGCGCCACGTGATATGCACGACGGGGTGGTCCATTCGCGTGCGGATATTGGAGCCCTTGCCCTCGGGTTTGAACCATGTCGCTCGGTCGACGGCGTACCACCACTCGAGCCCCGGCACCGTTCGCGCCATCCCGCGTGTCAGCAAAACGCGCGGAACGAAGTTCCTGAACACGAACGACCAGCCGAACTCTTCCGCTTCGGTCACGTAACCCGTTGCGCGTACGAACTCCTGGAATCTTTCGTTCGTGACGGGAAACTTGTCCACACGGAACGGCGAAATCGTCACCTCCCTCACCGGGCCTTCGGCGTCGTCCGGAAACCCGACCTCATCGTCGGTTCCCATCAGAAACCGGCCACCACGCAGCGTCACGAGCGTGTCGATGTGCCTTTCACCGCGTGCCACGCGCCGTGTCTCGTCGCGTGCCTTCGCTTGGCGTGCGCTGCGTCGTGCGCCGAAAGCGGCGCTCTGCGGCGCGCAACACGAGCCATGTCCGACATCGCTCCGATCGTTTTCTGAAAGCTGACTCATGAAATCAGAATAACAGGCGCCCGGCGATCCGGTCAACGTCTCCGTGATGTCGGGAGGCGAGTGGAAACGGAGTGTTGACACGGCACCCGACCGTTTGGTATAAGGTAAAAAATCTGCGACCGTCGTATAAAGGCTATTACCCCAGCCTTCCAAGCTGGAGATGTGGGTTCGATTCCCATCGGTCGCTTCTGCAAATCATCGCGTTTCATTGCCGTCACATGGATGACGGAATTCTGCTAATCCGATACAGTAGCTTCCATGATTACTCTACCGATTCATAACTCGAGCGAAGTGTATACGGTTCAGCCGACCAAGATCATCTGCCTTGGGCTGAATTATCGAGATCATATCGGCGAAAGCATTTCGGTGAAAATCGCCGGGGCCGATACGTCCGACCCGCCGGAGCCGGTCCTCTTCCCGAAGACGCCGAACGTGCTGGTCGGGCCCGGTGAGGCGATCGTACTGCCGGCAATCGCCGACGGATACGCGTTCGATGAGCCGCGGACCGATTACGAGGCCGAGTTAGCCGTGATAATCGGACGTGACTGCAAGAACGTTGCCGAAGCGGACGCGATGGACGTTGTTTTCGGATTCACGTGCATGAACGACGTCAGCCAGCGGAACATTCAGAACGGTGATCGTGCGGGGTGGTTCCGCGGGAAGTCTTTTGACACGTTCGGTCCGATCGGCCCGGTCGTCGTTCGGGCCGCCGACATCGGCGATGCACAGAACTTGAGCATCCGGTGCCGTTTGAACGGAAAAGTCGTTCAGGACTCCAACACCAGGAACATGATCTTCGGCATCAATCAGATGGTGAGTTTCATCTCAGCCAACTTCACGCTCCGTGCCGGTGATATCATCATGACCGGCACGCCGTCCGGCGTAGGGCCGATCGAGGACGGCGATACTGTCGAAGTCGAAATAGAGAAAATAGGGGTCCTGACGAACCCGGTTCGAAACGAACGATAGCGGCCGTGCGTCTTCCGTGGCTCGCGGCTCATGCAAGGGCGCGCATTTCCTCGAGCAACGCACGAACTTCTTCGGTTGAGTTGAGAAAGAAGCGAGCCGCCGAGATGCCCATGCCGACTTTGATCGTAATGCTGTCCTCGGGTAGCGCGTGGAACATGTCCTCGTCGGTGTGGTCGTCGCCGATCGCCATGATGAAGTCCCAGTCTTCGCGGGCGGCCCAGTGGCCCGCGGCCCGGCCCTTGTTAATCCCCGAGTTTCTGACCTCGATCACGTTGTTGCCTTCGAGGATCGAAAGATCGAGATTCATCGTGAAGCTCAAGAGCGCGTCGCGGAGCTCGCTGACGCGCACCGCTGCGAGTTCGGGTTCGGCGAGGCGGTAGTGCCACGCGAGTGAGTAGTCCTTTTTCTCGATAGACGATCCGGGCGTGCGGTCCGCGTACAACTGAAGGACAGGATAGATGACGTCCTGCCACTCGCTCGTGATGTGCTCGATCATGTGCCACTCGCGTCCGGGTTCACGGAGCCACACACCGTGGCCCGCGACGATTCCGATCGGGAGATCTCCGAGCCATGTGTCGAGGACCTCACGGCTGCGCCCGCTGATCACGACGAGTTCGTTTCTGTTCTTTCCCGCGAGGGCGACCAAGAGCTCCTTTAGTGAGTCATCGGGTTGTGCGTCCGCGGGCCGATCGACAAAACCGCGGAGCGTTCCGTCGTAATCGAGCAGCAGCAAACGGCGTTTCGCGGCGGTATACGCGTCGATGATCTCCGAGCGGACGTTCGCCGTGATTCGGCGGACCGCGAGCTTCTCGTGCGAGCGTTTTGTCTGATCCAGTTTGTCCATGAAGTCGTGCGCCCAGTACTGCAAGTCGTACCGTTTGATCCTCGCGTGCATCGCGGTGTTTCGTTTGATCTGCTCGGTCGTCGGCATGTCGAGAGCTTGACGTATCGTCTCGGCGATCTCATCGGTGTTGACGGAATTGACGATCAACGCCTCGCTGAGCTCGCGCGCCGCGCCGGTCGTCTCCGAGAGGACCACGACGCCCTTTCTGTCTCGCCGTGCGGCGACGTATTCTTTCGTTATCAGGTTCATGCCGTCGCGTAGGGGAGTCACGAGCAGAACGTCCGAACGATTGTAAAGGGCCGTCAACTTACCAAACGGGAACGAGCGGAAGAAGTACGAAATCGGAGTCCACGCGATCGTCGCGTGTGCGCCGTTAATCACGCCGACGAGCTCGTCGATTTCGCGTTTCAGCATCATGTACCGCGGGACGCCGACGCGAGACGGAGCGACAATCATGACGAGCGTAACTTTCTCGTGGTACTCGGGGTAGAGTTCAAGAAAACGTTTGAACGCACGAAGACGTTGTGGTATGCCTTTCGTGTAGTCGAGTCGATCGACCGAGAGGATTACCTTCTTATCTCCGAGCCACTGTCCGAGCCACGCGATCTCCTCGGAGACGTCGGGCAGATCGGCGGCGGTGTTGTACCGTGCGTAATCGATTCCCATCGGGAAAACATCGACCTTGACCGTGCGATTGGTCAGTTCGATGTTGGCCATGCTGTTCTCGTATCCAAGCAGTCGTCGGACGCTGCTCAGAAAGTGACGCGCGTAGTCGTAGGTGTGGAAGCCGATGAGGTCGGCGCCGACGAGCCCGTTGAGAATTTCTTGTCGCCATGGGAGCAATCTGAAAATCTCGTAACTCGGAAATGGAATGTGGAGGAAAAAACCGACACGCGCATCGGGCAGGTGCTGCTTGACCAGGAACGGGAGCAACATCAGCTGATAATCGTGGACCCAAATAATGTCGTCGGGTTCCGCGACCTCCGCGACGACGCGGAAGAATTTCTCGTTGACCGACTTGTAAGATTCCCACGCATCGTTGTCGTAATGCACGTACGTCGGGAAGTAGTGGAAAAGCGGCCAGATAATGTCGTTGCAGAAATTGCTGTAAAACAGCGATAGTTCTTCGCTGCTGATATCGACGGCGACGCTCTTGTGTTCCTTCCGCAGAGTCTCGTTGATCTGAGTGTTGAGTTCGGCAGGGACCGTATCGCACGGGACGCCACTCCAACCTACCCAGAGGCTCGAGTCGCGTTCGTGGAACGAGCTTAAGCCCGTTGCGAGACCTCCTATACTCGCGGAGAACGTCGGACTGCCGTTCTCCACCGTGACCGATGTCGACAGCCGATTGGAAACAAGAATCGTTTTGCTCATATCGAGTATGATAAAGAATACAGTAGTCAACTGCAAGCTCCCAAAAACGACATACTCCGCGCACGGCGCTCCGCCGGTCGTCCGAGACGGTAGAATCCGGCGGAATGCGGAGCTTGACACCGGAACGCCTCGACCGTACTGTGTGCGCTGTGAACGAAATTCTTTGGATCGGTTTACTCGCCGTCAACTTCTTCTTCATTCTCGCGGTGTATCGTATATGGGGTGTGGATGGGCTTTTTCTCTGGATTCCGATCGCCGTCATCGCGGCGAACGTCCAGGTCGTGAAGACGATAGAGGTCTTCGGGCTGACCGCGACGCTCGGAAACATCGTGTACGCGGGGTCTTTTCTCGTAACCGACATACTCTCGGAAAACCATGGACGGCACGCGGCGCGACGGGCAGTCATGCTCGGTTTCACGGCTGTCATCGCGATCACCGTGCTCATGAACCTCGCGCTGTTGTTCCACCCCGCACCGTCCGACACGGCGCACGGTAGCCTCGTTGCGATTTTTTCTCTGTTCCCGCGGATCGCGATCGCGAGTATCGTCGCGTACATCGTATCGCAGTACCACGATGTCTGGGTGTACGCTTTTTTGAAGAAGCGGCTACCGGCGCGGCGTTTCATCTGGCTCCGCAACAACGCGAGTACGATGGTGAGTCAGCTTATCGACACGGCGATATTCACCACGATCGCGTTTTTCGGGTATTTCGACGAGGCGCGAGTATTCTGGGAAGTATTCTTGACGACGTACGTCCTCAAGTGGCTGGTCGCCGCGTGCGACACGCCGTTTGTCTACCTTGCACGCTCGTGGCGCGACGCGGGCCGCATCCCTTCGGGCGGAACGTTTTCGGTACAGGCGGAAGAAGATGCTCGCGAGACGCCGCGAGAGCGAACAAAACATCAAATCAAATAGGAGATTGAAATGGGAAAGAACACGAAGTTATTCGGCGGAGGATTTCACCACGTAGCGATTCGGGTCAACGACTTCGATCGGTCGATGGAGTTCTACACGGAGGGACTCGGTTTCACGGTCGCCCGCGCGTGGGGCGGTGCCGGAAAAAACCGCGCGGTGATGCTCGATACGGGCGACGGCAACTACTTTGAGTTGTTCGAACGTGATCCGGCCGACGTGCCGTCGGAAGCCGTGTATCTGCACGCGGCGATCAGGACGTCCGACTGCGACAAAGCGATCCAGGTGGCGCGCGATGCCGGTGCGGAGGTGACCGTCGAGCCGAAAGACGTGGAAATTCAATCGTCGCCGCCGTACCCTGTTCGGATCGCGTTCTTCAAAGGACCCGACGGTGAGATCATCGAGCTTTTCCAAGAGAGATAAGGCTCTCCGTTAGGCTTTGATCGATCCTTTTCTCGCGACTGTCAGCGCTCCGAGCGCGAGGACTAAACCCGCAGCAACGGCAGCCGCGATCAACACGGCCGGTCCTTCCGGCGTCCCAACTGTGACCCTCTTCGCCGCGATCCCGATAAATGACCAGACGGCGACCGCGGCGAACGCTACGTTTCGGTGACGAAGCAGCATCGCGACCGTGAGGCCGAGCGCGACGGCGATGACGAACACCGTCCATCCGACTTCGGGGATCCCGAAACCGTCCCAACCGACCCAAACGAGAAACGCGGTGATGTTTGCGACGGTCGCGATCGTGATCCATCCGAGGTAGACCGAAATCGGGACGCGCGCAAAACTGCGGTTGGCGGGTGCGCCGAGCCCGATCGCGCGTTCGGTCCTCAGGAACATGACGATGAGCGAGAACAGCAGGCCGAGCATGATTACGACCGATACTCCGACCATTTGATAGTGCCAGAAGAAAATCCACGCGGCGTTCAGCACCATGTTCACGGCAAACCACGGTCCCGCCACGCGTGGTGAGTACGGACTCGGTCGCTCCGGTTCGG